>JAHJLU010000183.1 GCA_018821745.1 Myxococcota bacterium
GGTGGAGCAGCTCCTTGTGGGCGAGACTCCGGTGGCGGCGCTGGTGGCACCCTCCTTCCCCGCTGAGTTTGACGATCTGGAGAGGGGGCTTCTCCCCGCCATTCTCCACAGCATGGGTTTTGCCCGCGTGGTTGAGGTGGCATTTGGCGCCGATGTGGTCGCACGAAAATACAACAAGCTCTATTATGCTGGAAAAAACGAACGCTTTATCGAATCCTCCTGCCCCGGGGTGGTCTCCTATATCCAGAAGTACCATCCCGGGCTTATTGCCCACCTGGCACCCATCGTCTCCCCCATGGTCGCAACCTCCCGCGCCCTGGATGTCCTCTACGGCCCCACCATGAAGAAGGTCTTCATCGGCCCCTGCGTGGCGAAGAAGGAGGAAGGCGCGGAGTTTGACGGTGCGGGAGGGATAGACGCGGTCCTCACCTTCAGGGAACTACGGGATCTCATGGAGCGCCGGGATCTGGATCTCACCAGTGTGGTCCCCCGGGAGTTCGATGAGCCCAAGGGTGGGCTGGGAAGAGTCTATCCTCTCTCCCACGGCTTCTTCCAGGCTGCGGGGATCACGGAGAATCTCCTGGACTCCGACGCGATCAGCGCCGACGGCCAGCACAACTTCATGGAGGCCATCCGGGAGTTCGAGAGCGGGCAGCTGGACGTGAGGCTCCTGGAGCTCCTGTGCTGTGAGGGATGCATCATGGGTGCCGGGATCGAGCGGGATCTCCCCCACTATCAGCGCCACGCCAGGGTGAGTGCCTACGCAAAAAGGGAGAAGGCCGCCTTTGACGCAAAACAGTGGAACGCCAATATGGAGCGCATGGAGGGGCTCGACCTGAGCAGAAGTTTCAGGCCCGAGGATATTCGCATGGCATCTCCCACGAGGGATCAACTCACCGCAATTCTCCTCGAGATGGGAAAAACAGCCGCTGAGGATGAGCTCAACTGTGGTGCCTGCGGGTATGATAGCTGTGTTGAGCATGCCATCGCCATTCACAAGGGGTTGGCAGAGGTCGCCATGTGTCTGCCGCACACCATCGAACGCCTCAAGATCACCATTGATGAGCTCGAGGAGTCCAACGACGAGCTCGCCTCCACCCGGGAGGCCCTCATGCACTCGGAGCGCCTCGCCAGCATGGGGCAACTGGCCGCCGGCATCGCCCATGAGGTGAACAATCCCCTGGGGGTCATCCTGCTGTACAGCCACCTTCTGCTGGAGAAGAGCCAGGAGACTGACAGCCTCCACGAGGATCTGAAGATGATCGTGGAGCAGACGGACCGGTGCAAAAAGATTGTCTCGGGGCTTCTCAACTTCGCCCGGCAGAACAAGGTGGCGCGACAGCCATTGGATATGAAACAGTTCCTGAAAAAGACCGCCGAGGCGTTCCGGCTGGGGGATGGTATGTTGCTGCGGCTCAATTTTCCAAAAGAGCCAGTGGTAGCTGAAGTGGACGGGGATCAGATCGCTCAGGTAATCACCAACCTCATCGCCAACGCTGTGGACGCGACCCAGGGGCAGGGCAAAATCGAACTGGGCCTGGATCTGACCGGTGAGACCGTGGGTATAACCGTCACCGATACGGGCTGCGGTATCCCCGTGGAAAATATCAAGAAAGTGTTCACTCCCTTTTTCACCACCAAACGCATTGGCAAGGGAACGGGGCTCGGGCTGGCAGTCACCTACGGCATCGTCAAGATGCACTCGGGGAATATCAGTGTGGTCTCCAACGCCGATGAAACAAAAGGACCCACGGGCACGACCTTCAGGGTGACCCTTCCCCGACTGGAAGAGCCCATGGCCGACAGAACCCGGTCCAACGGAGGAATGATATTATGATGAAGTCACTCAAAGTATTGCTGGTAGACGACGATGTGGATTTTCTCTTCCAGCAGCGGCTTAACCTGGAGCAGCTCGACTGCGTAGTGCTGGAGGCAACCTCCGTGAAGCAGGCGCTGGCAATGGTGGAGAAGGACCGGCCCGATGTCGCCATCATTGACCTCATGATGGACCAGATGGACGACGGGTTTGTGCTGGCCCACCACATGAAAAAAATGCGCCCCGGGATGCCCGTTATCATGACCACCGCGGTGACCCAGGTGACGGGGTACCAGTTCACAAAGAGTGATGTAAGCGACAACGGGTGGATCAAGGCTGACGTGATCCTCTCAAAACCGGTCCGCTTTGAGCAGCTCAAGGCGGAGTTCCAGAAGCTGGGGCTGTAACATGGAACACCACGAGCGCCTTCTGGTCTTCACCGTGGACGACGAGCCGGGCATCCGCCTGGGCGTGGAAGCCATTCTCAGGGGGTTCACGCTGAAACTCAGGGACATGGATCGCACCGTGGACTTCGCGATCCGATCCTTCGAGACGGGGGAGGCATTTCTGGAGGCACTTGAGACCGAGACTCCGGCGCTGGTGCTCCTGGATTGCAAACTCCCCGGGATTGGTGGTCTGGAGATTCTGGAGCAGGTGCTCTCGGCTCGCGAGGACATTGTGACCCTCATCGTGACCGCCTATGCAACGCTGGAGACGGCGGTGAAGACCACCAAAATGGGCGCATTCGACTTCCTTGCCAAGCCCTTCACCCCTGACGAGCTGCGTTACACTGTGCGGAAAGCAGCCACTCATGTGCTTTTGCGCCGGGAGCGGCACCGTCTGGAGACCGAGCGACGCCAGATCCGTTTTCAGTTCATCTCGGTGCTGGCCCACGAGCTCAAGAGTCCCATCAACGCCGTGGAGGGCTACCTGGACCTCATGGTGAACGGACTCCTGGGACAGGAGCTGGATGCCTACGGGCCCATGGTGGAGAAGTGCATCTCACGCATTGGCGGTATGCGCAAGCTCATCGCCGACCTCATGGACCTTACGCGGCTGGAGTCCGGTCAGCACAAACGGGAGATCCAGAC
>JAHJLU010000184.1 GCA_018821745.1 Myxococcota bacterium
CAGAAGATAACACGTTTGACATTACCCTGAGTGCTATTTTTTATCATTAATTTGGACTTTCCAAAACCAAATCCGGAAGTGAGGTCTTTCCAGCCCATTTTGTGGAAATGATAAGGACACCAGGATTTTTTCCCGGTCCCTCGACACGACTTGAGCGTACCAATCTGGACCTGTGCACCCACTCGCTCCTGAACCGGGCGGTCGTGCAGTGATCTCCCCAGTACAACCTGAGGTTTTTGACCCAACTTGAAGATCACTCCCTGTACTGGATCGGTCCCTGGAACCACTGCCACCCTCAGCACATAGGAGTATCCCGTGAGGCCGGACTCCGAGGGCCGGATTCCATCCCGCTGAAGAATCCCGGAGAGCTGGGTGCCGTTGACCTTGAGAGGTGAGGCAGTAACCCGCACGACCCCTTTGAGTCCTTTTTTGCCCGTGTTCATTACGGGAGCGGAGACAACCGACGCTTTGATCCCAAACCGGAAAGCGTAAGCCTGTCCCTTGAATGAAGGGGCCACATAAGAGAGCTCTCCCTTTTCGCTGGGCATACCAAACCAGGCGATAAAACTGCCCTTTCTTGCCATTCGGGGAAAGGATCGAATCTCAATTTTTCGC
Source organism: Myxococcota bacterium (assembly GCA_018821745.1). GTDB lineage: Bacteria > Myxococcota_A > Polyangia > HGW-17 > HGW-17 > SZUA-580. Next base: position 616 of record JAHJLU010000184.1, read on the forward strand.
GAAGTCACCATCCCGCTGAGATCGTACCATCGTTTCCCGTCGATCTTGTAGGGACAGCCCTTGAGTCCTTTGGTCAGACATTTTGTCGCATCACCCAGGGAAGTAAGGAATCTGTCCCGCTTGTCGGTCCAGGCAAAAACATACACCTTCACGGGTTTTGCAGGGAGCACAGTGGTAAACGGAACACCATCCTGATAATCAATTCCCGTGACCTGAACCCGTATCCACTTGAGGTTTTCTGTCTCCCCTGCGACATACAACGAACTCAGATGATCCGCCTTGAAGAGATCTGAAACTGTCCCGGTGAGGGGCTGAAGGGAAAAAGTTCCGGTTCCCGCGACTTTGCTGACAACGGGCTTCTCAACAACGGGCTTTTCTACGGGCTTCTCCACGGGCTTCTCCACGGGTTTCTCAACAGGCTTCTCCGTGGGATTCAGCGAGTCCTTCTCGGGATCGCCGGACACGGCGATGGGCACGGGAGGCAGATCCGGGTTTTTGTCCGCCTTGATTGTGTAAAAGGTCGAGTCGATCACATCGAGTCCGAACTGCTTATAACTGAAGGGGAGATGAAAGACCGGGAGAAGCGGCTTGTCGAAGGCAAACCATAAAATGGTCCTGGCCTTGTATCCCCTCAAAGACCTGCTGACGACCAGGATGGTTTTCTTCTTCTGGATGGAACCCACGTCCACAGGGCCCTCACCGGAGATCCCCGCACCTGGACAGTGGTTCCGTTTGAGTGAATCATTCCAGGGGCAGTCATTATAGGCACTCACCATAACCGCGGACCTTTTGGAAAGATCACTGACCGCCGTGGCAAAAGAGTGACGCGCGTTCTGTTTAAAGTAAAAAACGGTCTCACTCATCTTATTGGGTCCACCGCCGCCAAGAATTTCAATCCGCAGCAGATAGGGAGCCTTCTGAAAAGAGTGAGACTGTTTTTTCAATTCTTTTTTCAGTTTCACTCCCACCAGGGATTTAGAAATTTCCTTTTTCTGGACCTTCAGTTTTTGCCACTTTTTCGCCTGACCGCTTACGGTGAGCGGAAACGCGAGCAGAGTGATAAATGATAAAACAAGATATATTCTCATCATTTGAGTGTACTCCAGACTGATATTAAGCCCCGAAGGGGAGAATGATAAATTTTATACTCTGAAAAACAGGATTTACCAGTGTAAATCAAAGTGTGGTGACGGCAGGGGATTAGACTTATTCACCAAAAAAAGCAAATAACCCTCGATAATTCGGGGGAATCAGCGTGGAGCCAGAGGAATCTTCTTTTTCGGTGGATGCAAGTGTGGAATCCGTCCGTTTTTTGCCACGTGTGGTGTCTTCTCCCGCAAAAATCCCGAAACGGGATCTTCCCAGGGGATTTCATACAGGGGGTAAAAACGGCTGGTCTCATAAATAAAGCGCCCAAAAGCGGGAGCTGTGGTGAGATGTGCTGCGTCGTTGTCGCCCAGGGGACGTTCGTATTTCTCGTCTCCGAGCCAGAATGTCCCGGCCCATCGGGATGTGTAACCGGAGAACCACGTATCCATGGTTTTTGAGGCTGTCCCAGTTTTTCCCGCTACAATGACGTGGGTTTCCTGAATGGGTTCATTGTGCCCTTCGGTCACCACTTTTCGCAACAGTCTTGATGTGGCATAGGCTGCTTTGGCCGGGATAGCCTGCTGTTGCCTTTTCCCCACCAGAGCCACCATTCGCGTCAGACGATCCATGGTAGTCAGCATGGCGTCCTCGGGGACCGTACGATCTTCGAAAATGGTCCCCCTTGCGCTGCGGATACGTTTGATGGAAATTTCTGGGAGCAACCTCCCGCTCTGGGCAAAAACGGAAAACGCTCCGGTGAGTTCGTTTATTTTCACGCAGGAGGCACCAAGGGCCAGCCCTTTGTCGGGGATGATGGGAGTCGTAAAACCAAATCGTTTCGCCCAACTGGCTACCCGGGTCCCCCCCAGCGCCTGAAAAATGGTGACTGAAGGGATGTTTCTGGACCAGACCAGTGCAGACTCCAGTGTCACTTTGTGGTTCATGATTTTTTCCTTGGCTGCATCCGAGAGGTTGTGGGCATACTGGTAATTGGCGACTCTCCATTTTTTTCCCGTGGCGGGATCGATGATGGAGTAGGGGACATCGGAAAACTTTTTGTAGATAGACCAGCCCCGGGCAAGGGCCAGCGAGTAATAGATGGGCTTATACGTGGAACCGGGCTGACGACATGCCTGCACTGTGCGGTTATATTTAGTGAGATCAAAATCTGTGCCTCCCACCATGGCGATGATATACCCTGTGCGGTGATCGCGCACGTGCAATGAAGATTGAACTCTTGGTATTTGTTCAAGATAATATAAATTATGGTCCTCTTGCGAGACCCGTATCCAAATGACAGAGCCCACAAAAAGGGTCTTGTCTACCCGGGTAATATGTCTGTCCGTTACTCCCTGAAACCGCCGATACCGATACGCCCAGCGCATGTTCTTCAGGGGAATTGTGCCCTCTTTTTTTCCCACACGAACAGTGGCCTTGTGCCGGTCCACGCTCACTACCACCCCAAGATAGAGTCTCCCCGCAGCCAGCGCTCCCTCACCATAGTGCTTCTCACTGGCGCGGATGAAGCGGTTGATATTGTCACCGGCAAAGCTCGCCTCGGGACCTCGATACCCCTGCCGTTTGTCCTGCCAGAAAGCCAGCTCATTGACCGCCTGCCGCGCCTTCACCTGAACAAAGGGGTTGACCGTTGTCTCAACGAGAAACCCACCCTTTTTAAAGCCCTGGGCTCCCACTTTTTCAATGAGAAGCTGTCGGGCATACTCCGTAAAATAGGGGGTCCGCTCGTTATAATAGTCTTTTTTACCACGAAGAATCACCGGTTCGGCCAGAGCCTCGCGTAGCTCACGGGCTTTAATGGCTCCCCTTCTCTTCATCTGAGTCAACACATGGCGTCTTCTATCAAGGGCAACTTCCATATTGCGTGAGGGCGAATATCGGCTCGGCGCCTGGGCAAACCCTGCCAAAAGAGCCATCTCTGCAGTGGTCAACTGATCAAGATTCTTATTGAAATAGGCTCTCGCTGCCGCCTTCACCCCGTAGGCGCCTTTCCCCAGAAATATAAGGTTCAGGTAGAGTTCGAGAATCTCGTCCTTGGACAGGTTTCGCTCAAGGCGGAGTGCCAGTACTACTTCCTTCACCTTTCGGTCCAGGGTCCTCTCTCCTCCCATGAAATATTTGGCCACCTGCTGTGTTATGGTGCTCCCGCCCTGCTTGATGCCGCCTGCCTTGATGTTTGTCATCACAGCACGCAAGAGACCAAGACCGTCAAGGGCGCCATGTTCATAAAAGCGGGCATCTTCCACGGAGATGAATGCATATCGAAGCCGCCTGGGAATTGCATGGAGTGGCACCCACTGCCTGGTTTCCCCTGATATCTCGGCTAAAATCATTCCATCAGCGGCAACAATTCTTGTGGAAGTGGAGGCTCTCCCCTTGAGGGATGAAAAACTGGGAGCGGGTGGCAGATCCCTGGCGTAAAAACCAAAAAGAAATCCACCGGAGATGGCGAGCGCCACGCCAATGAGGATGAACAAAAAGAGGTGGTAAAGAAAAATTGTGGAAAAAACTCCCCGGTTTTTCCCGTTGAGTATGGAAACCATGGATCACTCGCTGGTTATCTCGGCAGCACTCTCCCGTGCAGGCAGAGCATACTTGATCCGCAACTCATCTTCAATGGATGCCAGAATATCTGGATTTTCCAGGAGAAATTCCTTCACATTCTCCCTTCCCTGTCCCAGACGCTCACCTTTGTAGGAGTACCAGGATCCGCTCTTTTCGACGATCCCGTCCTTGTCTGCGAGATCGAGGATATCACCTTCGAGGGAGATACCCGTACCAAATATGATGTCGAACTCCGCTTCTTTGAAGGGAGGTGCTATTTTATTTTTCACAACCTTGACCCGCGTCCTGTTTCCTATCTTGTCTTCCCCGATTTTCAGGGTGGCTATTCGACGAATATCAAGGCGTATGGAGGAATAAAACTTCAGCGCGTTACCACCGGTGGTGGTCTCCGGGCTTCCAAACATAACCCCTATCTTCATGCGGATCTGGTTGATGAAAATGACGAGGGCGTTGGATTTGGCGATGGACGCCGTCAGTTTACGGAGCGCCTGACTCATGAGCCGGGCCTGGAGTCCAACATGGGAGTCACCCATCTCGCCATTGAGCTCTGCCCTGGGAGTAAGCGCCGCAACAGAGTCAATAACGACGACACTGACCTCACCGGTTTTTACCAGGGTGTCGGCTATCTCCAGTGCCTGTTCGCCGCAGTCGGGCTGCGAGACCAGGAGATTTTCCACGTCGACTCCCAGTTTGCGGGCATACCCGATATCCAGGGCGTGTTCGGCGTCGATGAATACGGCCACATCTCCCTGTTTCTGTACATTTGCCACTACGTGCAGCGCCAGTGTTGTCTTCCCGCTGGATTCAGGGCCGAATATCTCCACAACTCTCCCCTTGGGGAGTCCCCCCACACCCAGCGCCACATCAAGGGAAAATGACCCTGTGGAATAGGTGGGAATATCTTTCATCATGGACTCGTGATCACCAAGCCGCATAATGGAACCTTTGCCAAATTGGCGTTCTATGGTGGTGAGAGCTGCCTTGAGAGAATTCTGATCAATACTCGCGGTTTTTTTTGCACGTGCCATCAATTAATCCTTTTCTGACTCCCCCTGGGGAGTATTTTCGTTTTCCACGGGGGAGGATTTTTCCTCTTCTTCCCGGGGAAGGTCAGCAGCAGGAGAGTCAGCCTGACTCCGTTGCTCCCATTGCTGTTTTTGCTGCGCAAGCCGGGAGACCACCTGGCTTTTCGAGGTTGTTCCCGAGAGGGCCTGCACCGCTTCCCACTCCTGGGATTCTCCGCGTAATGAATCCTGAACCACAGCGGTAGTAACATTGAGGGCCTCTTCCGAGGGATGAAGCGTGGCGGACTGTTGAAGCAACGAGGGGTTTTTAACCTCGTTTTCAATGAGTTCCATGGTTGACTCAAAGGAAATGCCCGTTTGTGAGAGGATAGACTCCATTAACTGCTCCTCGGACTCATCGGCGCCGAGCAGCTCCGGAAGATGGGTACACCCGCGGCATCTGTGTGCACCGGCCTCTCCAAAAAGAAAGCTCCCAACTATGGTCGGAGGACTCTTGAGTCCGTTGCTGCCACGATACCCTGCAAAAATGCGGGAGATGGATATCTCTGCCGGGAGGTCATATTGAAAGGACTCTATGCTCCCCATGAAGGGAGGGATGTCGTCGGGGAAAGCGCGGGCCAGGGTACAGCGAAGGGGAGGCTCGGTGGTTTTCAGTGAAAATCCGGCCTGGTCAAACAGGGTGCCCAGTTTTTTCTGGATCTGCACTATCTGTGGACTGGAAAATCCTAAAGAGACAACCCGGGGGACTCCTTCGCTGTCGTGTGCCGTCGTCACACCCTTGACCGTCAGTGGCAAGGGCGCCGTCACCTCCCAAAATGAGTTCCTGGTAATATCTTTGATCACATCCAGCAGAACATATGGAAGGCGACCAAGGTGGAGCAGGGGAACCATGAACCACCCGGGGGGAACCCAGGTGAGACGGTTTCTAACCTCGTCGGGGAGATGGAAATAAAGCGAAGCCTGGAGATCCGCCACCTGTTCCATGGTCTCAAGGGGAAGAAACAGCCCCACAAAAATATCGTCGATGAGACGATAAAAGGGGACCTCCGGTTCCACGGGGAAGGATGAGTCAAGGGGGCTGGATGTGGTTGGGGAAGATTCCTCAGTCAAGGTATCGCTCCAGGAATGCTACAGGGGCAACATTCTATGTTTAATAGTTATTCCACTAAAACCCGAACAAATGAAAGGAAAAAGATCACCCGTCCTGAAAAAAATCACTTCTGGCTGAAACCTTTTGGGATATCATTACGTAACAGATCCATGAGTGCTCCGAGGAGGGTGTGGGCAGCGCTGTTTTGAACAGCCTGCCGATCACCGGGAAAAACGAAATGCCCGATAAACTCTTTTTCTCTTACAATAACAGCAATATATACCGTTCCTACCGGCTTTTCCGGAGATCCCCCAAGGGGGCCCGCGATGCCTGTCACCGAGGCACAAACAGAGGATCCTGCGAGGCGTCCAATCCCCCGCGCCATGGCGAGGGCTACATGGGAACTGACCGCTCCATGGGTGTTGAGCAGATCCCGGGGAACCCCAAGGGCGCGCACTTTAACCTCGTTTGAGTAGGCGACAACCGCGCCGGAAAACACCTGGGACGCGCCGGGTATTCTGGTGATAATCGAAGAGACCAGACCACCGGTGCAGGATTCCGCCAACCCCAGGCTCTCTTCTCTCAAAAGGGTCAACAGTTTACTGTATTCAACGGAAGTGATGGACATGTAAGGTTAACTGACCCCCCGATGACCTGTCTGAGAGGACCGGGGCAACACGTTATTTTTCGAATTTGAGGATAATGCAGGTGATGTTGTCAGTGCCGCCATTTTCATTGGCAGTGTTGATGAGATTGGTGATCAATTTTTCGAGGTTACTCTCCTCGTTGATCAACTTTTCCATACCGGGGTCGGTTATCATGCCGGAGAGACCATCGGAGCACAGCAGATAGAGATCTCCCGGTTCAACCTTGACCTTCTGGATATCTACCTGCACCTGTTCACGCATTCCCAGCGCCCGTGTAATGACGTTTTTGTGCGGGAAATTGGCCAACTCTTCTTCGGTGATGCCTTTTTTCGCCTGCTTGTACTCTTCGAGGAGGGAGTGGTCCACAGTGACCTGCTCGAATTTGCCTTCGCGGCAACGATATCCCCTGGAGTCTCCCACATGGGCCATAAGAAGCGTATCGCCGAGAACCTGGATGGAGACAATAGTGGTCCCCATACCTTTGAACTTCACCTCGGTGGCCTGGGACTGGAAGATCTTGAAATTGGCCAGCCTGGTGGCACATACAAGGCGGTTCTCCGCATAGGATTTGGTAGCATCCATTTTGTATGGCCAGGTGGCGTCTTTATCGTTGCGTGAGTATTTGTAAAACTCGGTAACGCTCTCGGCAGCCATTTTACTGGCAACCTCGCCGGAAGCGTGTCCGCCCATACCATCACACACGATGAAGAGTTGTTCTTCCTCAAGGAGGCTGAAATAGTCCTCGTTGTGAGTACGTTTCATGCCTACATCTGTTTTGGCCACATATCGTATTCTCATGCGAAAACTCCAAGGGCCATAGTAAGGAAAGCACCTGAAAATGTCAAACAAAGATTCATGGAAAATAAATGATTCCAAAGCACAATACAAAAAGGGGGGTGTCCTGATAAAGGAAGGGTCTCAAAGTGGGAGATGCGGGGGGTCCCAAGGTTCTGGAACGAAACATTTAACTATCTGTATTTATTGGTGAAGCCACAAGGTCATAGTCGGAAAAATCCGTGATTCGCAGGTCAGCGACCATCCCCGGATGGAAAGTACCATCGGAGAAATAGGTGACGCCATCCACCTCCGGTGCCTGACCATGATGCCGGCCAATGTAAACCATGGACTCCTCGTCAAAGGACTCAACAAGGCAGGGCAGCACTTTTCCCTTCAGTTCTTCCAGTTTTTTCCGTGATATTTCAGCCTGCAGTTCCATAATACTTTTTTGACGGGCAAGCGCCGAGCGTCTGGAGGGCGCGTCACGGGAGAACGCGGCGGTTCCCTCCTCGGGTGAGTAGGCAAATACACCCAGATGATCAAAAGTCAGTTCCTCTATTCTTCTCCGGAGCAGATCAAAATCGCTCTTCTCCTCCCCGGGGTGCCCCGTAAGGATGGTGGTTCTGATAAAAATTCCGGGGACATGGGCGCGCAGCATCTCGATGGTTTTTAATGCCTTCGCCTGGGTGTATCCACGGTTCATGGCTTTTAGAACCCGATCGGAGAAGTGCTGGACAGGAATATCCACATAGGGGACCACCGCATCGATGGAGGACATGGCCTCCAGCAGGGGCACTGTAACAAAGGCCGGATACAGGTACAGAAGACGAATCCAGCGGATCCCCTTTACTTCGGACAGGGCTTCGAGTAACTGCGGAAGCCGCCCTTTTTCACCACGATCCTCACCCCAGCGGGTGAGATCCTGTGCAATAATATTGAGCTCCTTCACCCCGCTTTGGGCTAAATAGGAGGCCTCATCTACAAGATGCTCCAGAGAGAGACTCTGCTGGGGACCCCGAATCAAGGGGACCGCGCAGAAAGCACAGCGCCGATCGCACCCCTCTGCCACCTTGAGGTACGCGCTGGCTGCCCCAAGGGAGCTCAATCGGGAGAGGGGCCTTGGGGGAATGTAGGAGTGGGAGGGCAAAAAGGACTCAAACCTGGTGTGGTTGTCCAGAATGGCCCCCACCCGGTCAAGATTGGCCGTCCCGAGAAAATAGTCCACCTCGGGCAGGGACTCAAGGAGCTCCTCCCCATAGCGCTGGGGAAGGCAACCCACAACCATGAGCCGTTGTCCCGGCTGCTTTTGTTCACTGAATTCTAAAATGGTATCAATGGACTCAATTCTGGAATCCTCAATGAAGGAACAGGTGTTGATAATGAGAAGATCCGCGCGACCGGCCGTTTCTTCATGGTGCAGACCCCGGGCACGGAGCATGGCGGCAACGTATTCGGAGTCCACCCGGGTTTTGGCACAGCCAAGGGAATGGATATAAAAGGATCGCATGGTTTAGCTCCATTGTCCCGCGAGGGACAGGTGTCGAAGGAGGACCTTCAGGTGCACCACGGCATCGTGGGCGTTTGCTCCCTGACTGAACTTTCCGTAGGCCAGGTGCGCATAGAGGACTCTGTGGAGAATATCATCTCCCGAATACTCCGGTATTTTTTCCAGAATCACCTCTATTTCCTCATCGGCAGTTCGGGTAAACCGAAAAATACCGGAGAGAAGCCCCCCCTTGAAAACAATCTCCTGAACCTTCTCCCAGCCTCTGATGAACAGGATCCCGTTTATCAGGAGAATGGACTCCTCCAGGCTCTTCTCCAACAGGGCCTTTGGTGAGATCCCCGGATCAACCCGGGTGTGGGGAGGAACAGAAAAACGTTCCTTCGCCTGGAGGTGGGGAAACTCCTCGGGAGGAGTCCACTCAAAGCCCGGCAGCTCATGCACCGTGGGCTCCGGTGCAAATTCCTCATCGGTTTTGACCGGAGGAGGCAGAGGGGACACCCGGATCCTCCCCTCAAGAAGGGGCGCATTGATTTCCTGAAAGTGCAGAAACTCGGAAAGGTTGATCATGGTATCCTTATATTGAAGGGGAACCCTTTGAGGGGGTTGCCCCGACACAGGTGCGGCAGGATTCCAGAAGCTTCTGGTCCACCACCTCTTTCTCGTCGGAGAGCAGAACAGCCTTTGCCAGGAAAAAAAGGCCCAGGGCCATGTCTCTCTCACACAGTTTCATTATATCAGTGATTACGGGATGATCTTCCACAAGGACGAGAGTACTTGCGGGCTTTTTACATTCCCAGAGGTGATCCAGACTCACTATCCGGGAGCAGTCATGGCAGAACCAGGGGACCTTGCTGGAAGAACCGGGGAGACTCCCCATGCACACGCCTCCCCTGGGCCATCCCAGGGAAGGTGTTTGCCCCATGAGCTTCTCGAAGGCACGGATCAGCATACCCTTGGGCGAGGTTTTGGAGACGTGGGAGGAAGAGAATAGCGCAAAATCCATGGATGCCTCGGTCACCTCGACATTCAGAGCCCCCAGGGAGGCCAGGAGCGCCTGAACAAGGGGTTTATCCATGAGGTTTCCGTCAATGACCACCTTTCCGCTGACCGCCAGCGCCGCCCCCAACTCCATGTTTTTCGTGTAATAACATGGTGACTGCATCAGAATATCTCTTGGCGAGAAGGAAACACCCCGGGGTCCCGGCACTGCGGGAATATCCAGCAGGGAGTGGTCCCTCACCGTGACAAAAACCCGGGGGAGGAAGGGGAGGAGCTCACCCAGCTCAGGAGCCGCCTCTTCGCCGGCACAGAACCCTCTGACATACTGGAGAAAACGCTCCTTGAACACGGGACCATGCTGATCCCGTATCTTCCCGACGAGTGTCTCCACCACCGCCTCAAGGCTCTCGTCCTGGAAGGGACCATGGGAAGTCAAATAGGGAGAATCAATAAGAAAATCTATCCACGGCAGAGGAGAGGGGACAGAAAATTGGAACATCCCGTGGCAGTACATTTTTCCCATGCCCTGCCGACGGGAGGAAAACCCCAGCACAAACCGCTCCTCCTCCTGCCTTATCACTGTCTCGAAGGGAGAAGCGGCGAGGGAGAAGGGCCTGTTGATCGGGTCCCCCATGACAAAGACGGGAACAGGGCAAAAACCCATGGTCCTGACCAGTTCCCGGACAATCGCTTCTTTCACGGGGCGGCGCTGGGACCCCGGGGGGTAAAAGGCCAGGACGCGGGTTCCATCCACGGGATAGTCCAGTCGAAACTGCCGATATTTCCCGTCGGGAGTGATGAGGGTTCGGGTATAGACGCCCCGAAATCCACTCTCCACCACCGCCAAAAGGAGATCTTCACTGAACAGGGAAGCAAAACCGGTCCCCTCATTTCCCAAATAGAGGAGATCTTCGCTGCGGGTGGAGGCGGGGAAAGCGAGGAGCGAGTCCGTAATTGCGGACAATCCCATCCCTTCACCAAAATCTTTGATTTCGTACCAGTAATTACCCTGATCATCTTCGCCGAAGTTCACGTGGACCGCCGCGGACCAGGAGTCTATTCCATTGGCGACAAGGGCCTTGAGAAATCCCCAGGGAGCTCCCTCCTGAGCCCGAATGACCGCCCACCAGTCACGTCCCTCAACCTGGGTCATTGTCATCACCGAGGCTTCGCTCCAGATGCTCGCGGGCCATGAGCTCCAGGGCCAGATCATCAGCACGCTGCTGGATCTTCTCCCTGCGCTCCATAACCGCCGCATGCTGCTTAAATTCTTTGAGTTTTGTTATTTCAGACAGAACAGACCCGATGCTGAGGGGGCGCCGGGAGGAGCGCACCATCTCCCGTCGAGTCTCGTAGTTGGCTTCGAAAAATCCACGGGGATAGGAGAACTCCTCCATAATGGAGATGAGTCTGCGCGAGAGATTTGCCAGATCGCGCCCTGAAAGATCGGCCGCCACAGCCAGCTCTCCCACGGGTTGCCAGGAGTCCACGGGAGGGAGAGAAGAGGCGTACTCACTGCCCAGGAGAACATCCCGCAACAGCCGGATGGAATCATCTTCGGTCTCGGGCCCCTTGACCAGACAGGGATCCTGAGAGAGACGGCTGATGGTCGCCTCGTCCATCTGCATGTAGTTGGCGTCGCAGATTAGTCCCCACTGGCCGTTGAAAGGAAGGATCGTACCGTCAAAGAGACCGAAGGCCGCCCCCAGGATCCCCTTCTCCTCGGACCTAAGATCTGAAGAGCCCCGTGAGGAGAAGGCCGTATCAATATCGGGCCAGTAGAACAGTACTACCCCTTTGAAATCGTTTACCGCAGACTGAAACCGCTCAATGAGGGCCTTGGAAGAGGCGTTCTGGTAGGAGGAAGCCCAGTCCGTGCGACGGATCACCACAAACCGGGCATCCAGACCGATCTCCCCTGCCCGCTTGAGCAGATGGTTTCCCAGGGCATTGGCCGAGGCGGTCTTTCCACAGCCAGGGCGCCCCAGACCAAAGATTATCTGATTGAATTGTTTTGGGTTTTTACCTTCCGTGGGGTCAAAAGCCACGAGATCGTTTACCAGCCGCTCCCCTTTTTGCAGATACTCGCGGTTCCCGATGATCTTGTCCATGGTAATGGGCAGGTGGATGGTGGTCTGGTCACCCTGATCCATGGGAGGAGAGAAGGGTGTAAAGCGAAACCCGAGAAAGGTGAAATAGACGGAATCACAAACCTTTTTCTCCCTGCGGTAGCGTGGATCCAGGGCAAGGTCATCGGCAGTCCGGACCATGAGATGAAACCATCCGCAGAGGCCCTTGAGCAGATCCTCCAGATGGGAGGGGTTCTCTTTTTGCACAAAGCGGCTCAAGTCCGTTATCAGAGCCCCGAGGACATCATCCTGCCTCAGAATCTCTTTTATCTCAAGAAGATCAAAAGCGTTGACCGTTCTCACGGTATAATTGGTGAGCTCATCAAGCCTCCGGGCTCCGTACCCGCAGGCCATACTCATGGCGGCGAGAACGGAAAACTTTGGCGTGTCCGGGTCCTGTCTGCGACTGGACCGAAACCCCTCCTCCTCAAAGAAATCATCCACCAGGATTTCGAAGGAAGCAAAGAGCGCGCCCACCTCTTCGAGGAGCCGCAGCACCTGGTTTCCCTTCTCACCGAGACCGTAGGGATTCTTTTCGGTTTTTGTGAGCAGGGAGGGGAGATTTCCCTCCTTGATATGCTGCCTGACGGTTCCCAAAAGTGGATTTAATTCTTCCGGGGTGAGTTCGATCCTGTGACTGGCCATCTGGACACTCCTTGGGTGGAAATTTGTCCCATAATAATAAGGTGGGGTGACTTTTTGGCAAGCTGATGGGCACACCGGGCCACCCCTTTGGGTGACCAGAGCGCGACTCTTCTCTCCTTTAGAACTCGATATCCAAGGTTTTGCGCCATCTTTTCCATGGTCAGAGATGACTCCTCGGAGAGCGTGTTCCGATACAGATTTGCCATGGGATCGAGGTTACAGTCGTCTTTCAGATCCGTAAAAATCCCGTCCAGCGGGAGGTGGAGCAGAAGTGTACCTTCAACCTCGCTGAGGATTTCCAAAAACGGAGAGGCCATGGGTTTTCCCTGCCGCCACAGGGGACCCAGCCGTCCTCGAATCAGTTGCTGAACCGTAATCCCCGGAAGTCGGGACAAAATGATGACCGCCAGCTCGGCTTCATCCTGGCAGGAGGTGGAGAGGGCGTTTCGCAGAATTCTACTCACCCGGGACACCCCCTCTCCCAGGCGCACAAGCGATGGCTGCCACAATGAATCTTCATGTACAAAATCAATGGTATATCGTACTAAAACTCCCTCACTCAGATCAAATCGATCCAACACCGCACGGAACCGCGCGCTGTTCGGGCTTTGGGAAAATCCCCGGAAATGGAGATCCAAAGAGAAGAGGCGGGGAAAGGGGGTCTGTTCCAGCAGCGCATAATAGGGAGATCGAAGCTTCCTGAGGCTGCATATTCCCCCGTTTCGCTCCCTCTGGAACAGTTTCAGTTCATTGGCCAGGCGAGTATAGGCAGACTCCGCGGGGAGATCGCTCACTTCATCCAACTGAAGCGATCTGTTGACGAAGGGATCCAGACAGGGCTCCCACAGGTGGAGAGCACCTGTAAAGGCAGACATGGACGGGTAATATCGGGAGCAATCAACCCCCGCTACCAGATTTCCAAGGCGCTCGAGATAGGTGATCAGCGACTCGCCATCCAGAGAATAAAAACCCATGGCCTTGCCTTTATTCCCAAACCGGGGATGAGGGGGTCATTGTTGCGGTCAACCGCTTATTGAACAACAGGGGCGGGCATGTTCTTGAACCGATCCCTCGCGGTCATGGGGACGCGCATAATGGAATGGTGGGCCTTGCCACCACGCCGCCGGTTCACATCACGGTTCATGGAACGCATGCCTCTGTCATTTCGACCCTTGGGCTGACTGCGATTACGTTTGTAATCAATGATGCCCGTTTTCCTGGGCAAAAATCTCAGGGCGGCCAGCTGCCCGCTGATGGACATCCCGAAAGAACCATCGGCCCGTTTGCCTCGCCGCTGCAATGAGAGCTCGAACACTTCCAGGCTGTCGTGCTTCTTCTTTGCCTCATCGGAGAATTTGAATTTGATATACATCTCGGCCATCGAGAGCTTGATGGGATCACGGAACTTGATATGTCCAACCAGCTCCATCTCGCCATCCTTGCTTTTGGTCACAAAGTCCTTCAACTCGGCCTTGCCGTTTTTAAGGGTGACCGTCCACGCAAATTTTTCCCCCAGGGAGAGGGGAGGGAGCGGAAAGCCGTCCTCCTGAAATTTTGCCTGCCCCTTGTTCTTGGGGGGCATGAGAAACTTTGCTTTCACCTTGGTTTTCCCGTCACCAACCACCATCCGGTGAAACCCGAAGTTAAACTCCCCGTTGGATTTTCGCCAGCCATGACGATCCAGCTCCACATAGCCGTCCATGGAAATTTTTCCTTTCACGGGCATGGAGATGGCATTTTTCAAAAAGGGTATTTTGGCGATCTGAATGTCATCCATCTGGAGTTTAAATTTCTTCTTGTCGGCATCCTTGGAAAACCGCCCCGAGATGGATCCCCCCAGTGTATTCATGGAGAAACCTATGTCCTTGTCGGATTTCATCAGGGAGAGAGGGCTCGCGTTGATGGCAAGAGAGGAGATCACAAACCGGCTGGGCTTTTCGCCGTCTTTTTCGGGTCTGGAAACCATCACGACCTCTTTCATCTCAATCCCTGAGAATCCAAAGCTCACATCGGCGATGGAGACGTCATATCCCGTCATGCGCTCAAGCTCCCGGACTATCTTCTCCTTTACCAGGTCCCAGTTCATGAAAAGGTTGAGTGATACAAAAAAGGTCACGGCCCCCACAACACTGTAAATGACCCACCGAATGAGACGCTCTTTCAGGCTGTTTCCGGTCATTTCTGTTTCCCCTTGCCTTTCTTCTTGGTTTTCTGGGACTTCTTGGCAAGCTCCTTGAGCTCCGCCGCGCTGCGCTTGTAATAGGAAGCCACAACGATGGTTGGGTCCAGACGATCGTGCTGATTGCGGCGCGTGGTAATCCTGAGCTCCGTCACCATAATCAGGTTGGGACCCTTCTCCAGTTTATCCATGAACTGGGTGATCTTCTTGAGCCCCACATCAAAGAATTTCACCTCCACCGACTCCATGAGGTATTCTTTGTTGGCGCCCAGATCTTCCGATTTTTTCGGGGTGTAACTGGCTGACCCGAGCTCGAAGCTCTTCGCCAGCTCGTCGAGATGCCCCTGCAGCATGGGGGGCTTTTTCGTGGCCTTCATCTCATAGGAAGCCAGGGCCTGCCGGGACGACTCAACGGATTCCTTGTTCTGCTCCAGGAGACGGGCGGCGCTCTTGAGTTCTCGCACCCGATCCTCACGCTCGGTGAAGGAAGAGGAGATCAGAAACACAAAAAAAGCGGCAATAAAAACGAGGGTGACAAACACCGACGCCACCACCATGCGCTGCTCGCGCTCGGTGAAATTGTCGTACATTTCTTCTATTTTGTTAAACAGTTTCATAGTTAAACCTTAGGCCTCTACAAACAGGTCATGGTGATATCCAGGGAGAACTGTTTTTTCTCGTTCTCCCCGCTGCCCACGCTCTTCATTTTTCCGGCCTTGATCTCTTCGATACACTTGATGGTCTTCAGGGAAGTGATGAGGGCGTCCACATCCATAGCCCGCTCAACGGTCCCGGATATTTTAATTTTTCCCGTTTTTATCCGTATCTCTTCAATGTCCAGGGCGATGGGTTCAACCCCCTTGTCGCCTGGCTTCGCCCCCTTTACCAATGGCCCGGGGCCCGTGGGCTTTGGTTTCGGGGGTTTATTCTCGTCGGGCTTTTTGTCCTTGGGAGACTTCTTGTCCCCATCCTTTTTTACTCCCACATCCTTGCGCGGCGGGATTTTTTTCGAGATCTCGCTGAGGAGGACATAGGCGCTCATGGCGGGGATGGGATTGTCAGCCAGCGCACCCTTTTTGCTCTTGGTTTTCCGCTTTTTAATGCTTCGCTTGATGGAGGAGGCGTTGTAGGAGCGTTTCCCGAGCACCTGCTTGGAGAGGAATCCCACCACTCCCAGGAGATCCCGCTCTTCTCTCTCAAGCCGCTTATGGTTCAGAATCCCTGAGATTACCAGCATCACAAAAAACAGGGAGATTCCCAGTGAGACACTGAGTGCCTTGTGTTTTACCAGGGAGTAGGCGGCATCCCGGGCAAATCCTCCTGACCGGAAATCAATAATGTCGTTCCTGGGAAAACCCGCCATGAGCGCCAGAGCGATCAGGGAAGAATTGACGGAGTTGGCCCCCTCGCAGGGTGCCACGACTACCTTGGATTCACGTTCAAAGAACCCCGTGGACCATGGAACAAAGCCGGAGAAAGCGGCGCCCTTCCCGGTGACATAGATCGTCTCTATCTTGCTGCCCAGCAGTCGCTCCGTGGCGATGATAAACCGGCGCCAATCCTCGAACTGCTGATTCACTGCCTCACGGATTACCGACTCAAAGCCTTCCTCTTCCTGGTGATGGGCGGACACACTGCCCGACTGCTCCAGCCACTGTCGGACCTCGGCTTCGTTTCTCCCGCTGTATTTCGCCAGGGACTCCACGATGTTCTCTATTCCACCGTTGAGCACCCTGGCGGAGAAGAGGCGGCCATCCACGATCACCGCCAGCTCCGTCCGTTTTCCACCCACATCGGCCACCATCACAGGGGCCAGGATTTTCGGCACAACCGCGGCACATCGAGCGGGAGAGAAGACCAGCCGGTAGATATCACTCCCCACCTCCCGAAACAATGAAAGCAGCGATGATACCTGTTCGGCGGAAGTCGCCGCAGCCACCACCCTGCTGCCTTTCTCGGTCCTTTCTATCCCCGAATGGGCGATAACCGACTCATCGGCGTCCAGAGGAATCTGATCCGCCAGCTCGTATTGAATCAGCGGTTCCACCTTTTTCGCGTCGGTGAAGGGGAAACTGAGATTGCGAACAAAAACCATATCACTCAGCCCCACAACGATGCGGTCCTTCCCATTGGCCCCAACCATTTTCAGGAGCCCCTCCAGGGCCTTCTTGAACTCCAGGGGGTCATCGGGGCGGGACACTTCATGGCTGGTCACCATTCTGGAAGCGCCCTTGTTCTCTTCCACGGCGCACCCTTTGATGGAGGTGCTTCCTATATCTATGGCAAAATAGTTATTACCCATTGTTGTTTCTACTCCTCACGCCAGTACACAAAAGCGCCTTGACCCTCTGTTACCTGATTGATGGCCAACTGATCCCACACCGCATCCACAGAGTGTCTGGTCTTTCCAACTACTCCGAACACTTTGATTCTATAATATCTTTTAGTTCCGGATCCGACAATCTTTGAAAGTTTGCTGGTGTCGAGTTCCACTCCCTGGACCTCGGAATCTGCCACCCCGTCGTTGCCCAGATCCCCCACAGAGTCCACACTGACGCCCATGCTGGAAGCCAGCAGATTTCCGGCGGTCCCCGGCATCTGAACTGCCTGAGCAAAGGTATTCATATCCTTGCAGATACCCATCATCTGGGGAGCGATGGTGGTGGCCAGGAGCTTCAGTTTGACGGGATCTGTAACCACCGGATCATTGGGATTTTTGGCCGCGGCGTTGATTATCCCCGCGATGAGAACCCAGTCCTTGTCGGAGACTGCACAGAGGTTGATTTGACAAGAGCCGTACACCGTGAGGCTTCGACCGAAATTCGCCCAGAAGATGGGGTCAATCCCCTGGATCAGCCGGAGCTCATCCACGGAGTCCATGAGATTGTTCTTGGAGATATAGGGCTCTCGGAGGCTC
>JAHJLU010000185.1 GCA_018821745.1 Myxococcota bacterium
AGGGTCGTGGTATTGGCCACGGTCCCACGCATATGGCAGTTATCGCCGCGGCCACTATCCCTCCCAGAAAAATGTCTATCACCATTTTGGATTCCGATGCGCCGGCACCCCCGCGTCCGTTGCAGGCGACGTGGTGCACGTGGTCAACACGCTGCTTCGCTCCACCCTCTCAGTGGGTTCTCTATCCGTGGGTTCCTTTTTAAAACTCTTCTAATACGCCCTGGATTTCCACCATATCGGGGTCAAGTGTGTCCTGGTAATATTGACTGATGCGGCTGAGCAAATCCACTCTCGCATCCTCCTGGGCTGTGGCAGTCAGCAAATCCGCATTTACCAGCAATCGCGCATAGGCGACCACCAGATCAGCCTTCTGGAGGTTCAACACGGGACCATCCAGGAGCTCGCTCAGGGTCACGCTTTTTTCGACCATGCGTGGCTCATTGGAGAAGGGGCTGAGCCAGGTGACGGTGAAAATGAATTCACTGCCTGATTTATCGCCATCGGCGCCGCAATCCAGGAGCTGCGCGTGATACATCATGGCATCATTGGGGGCCAGATGCTGGGGGCGCACATCCGTTGAGACATGGCTGATCTCCTCACCATGAAACTCACTGACTACGAACCAGGGAGGGAGGGTCACCTTCAGTTTTACATTGAGCGCGGCGATCTCCGTATTCGCGTATATGCGTTCACTGCCAAACATTTTCAGGGCCTCTGCGCTGTCAGGGATATAAATATAGGCGCCTTTACCCAGATCTGTTACCGTGTCCATGAATTGATGATCGTAGATCGCCGACGTGCCAATTCCAATGAGAAAGATTCCGTCTCCCTGCTCCTTGTCCGCTTCATGGCCGATAAGCTCCGCCTCGGTTATCCCCACATTGGCGTTGCCATCGGAGATGAGTATGACACGGTTCAGGTAGGAGGCTGAATAGTTGGCGTTGGCTACTTCATAGGCCTTTGCCAGCCCACGATAGAGGTTGGTGGCGCCACTGGCCGTGAGCAGGTCGAGGCTGCTCTCGAGCATGGCATCATCGGTGCCGGTTATTTCATGTTGGGAGAGCAGGATGTGGGTGTAAAAATCCCAGTCGACGATGGATATTATATCCCCCGGCCTCATGGCGTGGGCTATTGCGCGGACAATTTCCCTTGCTGTTTCCAAAGATGTCCCGTCCATGGAACCCGATGTATCGATACTGAAAGTGAAATTAAATGGTCGCCTCCCCAGGGGGGAGATGGGGTAGCTGGAGAGACCTACAAGGAGTTGAAATTCATCTCCCGCGCCTTCTTGAGAGAGTTCTGTATTAATAAGAATTTGCCCGGGAGGAGCCGCCGGGAAATCAAAGGTGTAATAGTTAAGGAACTCGTACTCCCGGGGTGGGAGGCCCTGAAGATCGATTCGGTTGAGGTCGTGGGAGAGTATCCGTTCCCGGAACCAGACAGGCTGGGCCTGTGAGTTGGAGTCATCCGCGCTCATAAAGTAGGTGGCAGGCTCCGTTCGGGCGTCGTGGCACTGGAGGTTGGTTCCCCCGAGTTCTGTCCCGTTATTTGTGTTGTTAGAGTTGTTAACGTTGTTTGAGTTGTTGACGTTGTTTGAGTTGTTGACGTTGTTGTGATTATTCGTGTTGTTGATATTGTTGCCGTTGTTGAAGTTGTTACTCGAGGAATCGTCCCCTGCGCAGGCCACAACAAAATTGAGAGTGAATAGAATAAACAAAATGGCTGGGATTCGCATGGGACTCAACTCCTGAAAGGATACTTATTTCATAGTGAAGCAGAAATCCCCTATTTGTCAATAGTAATAAAAAATGAGTCGTGGATTCCTGACTCATCTGGTATTGCCACCGGGCCCTTTGGGGCTACAATCAATTATCTGTTATTTTGTTGTTTAGAGAATTTTTTCCCGGGATATCCGGAGAACTGAATTAAATGGTTGGATTCTGAACGCCATGGAAGTAAAATAAACTCGGAACCAACCGCACTCACTTAAAGGAGGCACCATGACGAACCTATCCCGAATATCTACTATCCTTCTGCTTGTGGGATCACTCTTTCTTCTCACAGGGTGCCCGGCGACGGGCGTTTACCGCACAGCTCACACACTTGGTGCCGGTGAATCCGATGTGGCTCTCACGTTCAGTGGTTTTAGAATTGAGAAGGTCAATAACGAGACCAACTCCGACCCCATCACCATCCCGAACCTGATCCCCGAATTGAGTTATCACATTGGTCTCGGGAACAACATGGAAGTGGGGGGCAGGGTGGCCCTTGGGTCCATGCTTTTTGAGATGGATTTCAAATACAAATTTTTTGAGAGTATCGACAAAAAACTCCACATGGCCATCGCGCCTGCCATCGGATACAGGACCTTCCTGTTGATTGAAGGGGTGAATGTGAACCTGCCCCTCATCCTGACCTACGATCTCTCACGGAATTTTTCCATCAACCTCTTTCTCTATTCGTCCTATATAAAATTTGACACGGCCATGGCCGATGATGAAGCCGATGACTTCAGCGACAGCGGAGGCTTCACCGCCAACTCCGTCACCGTTGGGGGCGGCATCGGGTTTAAGTACACCGGAGAAACCTTTTACTTCATGCCCTCTGTTGACTTCTCGCGCACGGCCCTCAACTTCGGTGACTATGCCGAAGATGACAGTTTCGCTGTGAGCTACACGGTTTTCTCCATCACCATGGGGTGGATAGGTGGCCGCGAAATGAAGAAACTCACCGCCATGGACACCAAACTCGACCGTATCGAGAACAAACTTGACAACCAAAACGCTCCCCCTCCTGCCGACAGCGGGTCCTTCTGAACCCACTGATATGATTCGCCTTTAAACAATGTAAATTGAGGAGAACGCAATGACTGCAATTTTAATTCTCATCACAGCAGTGACCATGACCCTGGACCCACCCAAGCCCCAGCCTTTTTCACCGGGGACGGATCTAACCATCAACCTTGGGTGGCAGGATGGCCGTGACATTACCCCCGACGGGGGATACTTCTCCATTGGAATGCTGACGCAGCGCACTGGGAATCGGCGTTGGGCCTATGAGCTGGCTTTTGTTTCCCGGGACGACCACTGCCATTATGTTGACAACGACCGACGGTGCGCCAATGAGTGGGGAGTCCACGTGTTCGCAGGCGTTAACTACGATTTGCCCCTCTCCAATGACCGCAAACTCTTTGTCTCATTGCGCGGAGGTTTTTTTGCCGCGCTGGGGAGCATCGACCGGTATTACTACGACAATTATTATGATGACTGGGATGACGATAACCTCTTCATCGCCGCAGGTGTAATGGGAAAAGCCGGCATTTACATCGAGTTTACCCCTATCCGCCTGGGCTTTGAGGTGATGGCTGGGTTTGGCCCCAGCATCGGTACCGAGAGCGGAATCGATTTCTACCTGCCTGTCTCCGGTCAATTTACCTTCCACTATATCTTCCAATAGTGATCCCGGCTTATGCCGGGGATCGCCTCTGATGACACAATGAAACAGGGGACAAAGGAGCAGGCAGATAATCCTGCTCCTTTGGGGATGTGATTAGCGGGGGTTGCGGATCTGGGACTGGGCTGCGGTGATGATTGAGCGGTACACTTTGCCGGGGGACATGGAAATGCCCGAGAGTCCGATACGGTGCAGGCGATCAATGGTGTACACGTCTCCGCCGTGCTCGCCACAGATAAAGATTTCAAAATGGGGATCAATGGATCGGGCATCCTTCACAAAGGTGCTGATGAGTTTTTCCACCATGGGGTGCACGGAGATGAAGGGGTGCCGCGGGAAGAATCCCTTTTCCACATAGAGGGGGAGGAACTTGTCCGCATCGTCCCTGGAAATTGCCAGGGTCGTCTGGGTCAGGTCGTTGGTGCCAAAGGACGCAAAACCATAGCTTGGATGGGCCTCGGCAGGAACACCGGGGATGGGGGTGCGCAGCGCTTCGACCATCTCTTTGCCCTGGAGCGCGGCGGCGGGTGTTTCCACCATGATTCCGAAGCCGTAATTGACCCAGGTGCCGGTAGCGGCGTGAATCTCGGATGCCACGGAGACGGCAACTTTAAGGAGCTCTGCAGCTTCAGCCGGGATAATAACCAGAGGCACCTCGATCTCGGGTTTGGGGTTGAGTCCCTCCTGCTTGAGTTCCAACGCCGCCTCGAGGATGGCCCTGATCTGTGCGTGGGGGATCTCCGGGTTGGTGATGGCCATACGCACGGAGCGGTGACCCAGCATGGGGTTCTCTTCGCGTTCAAAATCACTGTCGTGGGGGAAGAACTCGTGCAGTGGAGCGTCGAGGAGGCGAATGGTGACGCCATGGCCATCCATGATGCGCATGGATGTTTTGAAGTCTTCCTTGGAGAAGGTGAAGATGGTCTCCAGGGCTTCCTCGGATTTTTCAGCATCGTGGCCAAAGAGCACTTCCTGAATGTAGGGCAGGCGATCCCCGAGGAACATATGCTCTGTCCTGAACAGGCCGATGCCGCGAGCGCCGCGTTCATGGGAGATCATAGTCTCGGCCGCTTCGGCGTTGGCTCTCACGTTGAGGGCCTTGATTCCCTGGGACCACTCCACAATAACCTCTGCGGAAGGATCGAGCTTGGACGGGACAGTGCTGGGGACATGCCCCAGATATACTTCACCCGTGGTGCCCGTGAGGGTAATAGTGTCAAACTTTTTCACCACATGGCCATTGGCCTCGAAGGTCTCTGCGTCACGCTGAATCGTGATATCGGAGGCGCCAACCACTGCGGGAATGCCCCATGCGGTGGCCATGATGGCAGCGTGGGAAACTTTTGTGCCCGTAGTGGTGAGGATGCCCTGGGAGGCTTTCATCCCCTTGACGTCTTCCTGGGAGGTCATCACGGTTACCAGAATGACCGGTTCCCCGTTTGCCGCCAGCGCGAGGGCGTCGTCCTGGCAGAAGACTACCTTGCCGGTAGCGGCGCCCGGAGAGGCGGCGCTGCCTTTGGTGATGAGGGTAGCCTCTTTTTTATGGCTCTCTTCCAGCTGGGGGAAGAGGAGCTCTTCGAACCGGGCGGGGTTAATCATCATAACCGCCTCTTTGCGGTTGACGATGCCTTCGTGTTCCATGGCAACCGCGATAACAGATTCGGCCTTTGCCGACCGCTTGCCGTCACGGATCTGGAGCCAGTAGAGCAGGGGAGTGCCGTTTACCTCTTCAATAGTGAACTCAGTGTCCTGCATATTTTTAAGGACTTTCTCCAGGCGATCGCCCGTGTCCTTCATCTCTTTGTAAATATCCTGGAAGGCCTTGTCCTCGTGATCACGGAGGGCTTCAAGAGGCAGTGAGTTTCTGATCCCGGCCACCACGTCCTCACCCTGGGCCTGGAAGAGGACGGTGCCGTCCATGTGGTCCTCGGATTTGATGCCGGTGGACTTGTCACGGGTAAAGAAGACGCCGGTGGCGCTCCGGGGAGTCTTGTTTCCAAAAACCATCTCCTGGAGGTTGACTGCGGTACCAAGAGAGTCAGGGATGCCTTCTTCCTTGCGGGTGAAGACCGCGCGTTCGTTGTTCCAGGAACGGAACACCGCCTCGGCACTGCGCAGGACCTGCTCCACAGGATCCTGGGGGAAGCTGTGGCCGTATTTGTCATAGATTGCTTTGTACCGGGAGATGAGCTCCTGGAGGTTTTCCGGAGAGAGCTCCAGATCGTTTGCCGCGTTCTTCTCTGTTTTGAAGTTGTCCAGGCAATGTTCGAAGGGATCGTCGCCACGGGCATCTTTGATCTGCAGCACGACATCGCCATACATCTGGAGGAGCCGGCGGTAGGAGTCAAGCCAGAAGCGTGCCTGTTCTCCATGGGCAAGGCCACCGATGATGGTGTCGTTGAGCCCGATATTGAGGATGGTGTCCATCATGCCCGGCATGGAAAATTTTGCGCCGGAGCGGGCAGAGACGAGGAGCGGGTTTTTGGGGTCGCCAAAATGCTTGCCCGTTGTGTTCTCCATTTTGGCCAGGCCTGATTTAATATCGGCCACGAGCTCCTCCGCGAGCCGCCCGTTGACCAGTTGATGGGCGTGGAAGGTGGGGAGGTTCAACACTGCGGGGCAGCGGATGTCGAGTTCCGCGTGGAGGAGATAGAGGCCGTAGCCCTTTCCACCAAGGAGCGACTTGAGTTCATCTTTTGTCTTTCCCTTGAATTCCGGGAAGTTGCAGCCTTTAGTGAAGAAATACGTGTTTTTCCATTCGCTCATGAGAATCTCCTTGCATTGGGAGCCGGGTTTCCGGCCAGAGTTTTTAATGCTTGTGTGAAATTGAAGGCGCGTGGCCTTGAGACATCCCACCAGGTTGTTGGTCGATGGAATATCGCTGCGGGGATTATAGGGTTGCGGCTTACAAAATCAATGAAAATTCATTGATAAGCCCCCAACTCGCGCCCAGGGTGGTGCCATAAACGGCTTTTCTCAATCAGGTTTTTTACACCCTAAAAAAGCACAGGAAGCCTGATCCGGGGGGGGAAGGAGAATCAGGGGGTGATGAAATCGCCTGATCATTCGCCCAGCTATTTCCCGATGTTGGATCAAAAAATGATCAAAATTTGCGAGGATCAGATCTCCTAGTATTGTGGACCATGGCAGCAGGCAGGTGAAAACAAGGAGCGCCCCCGTGGGGCCGCAAAGATTTTCATGATGCTGTGGAGGAAGTATGAGCTTTATGTTTCTCGATGCCTTTCCCTGGTACATGAGTCCCGAAAGGGATTTCACGCTCTACAAACGCGACACTCTCGAGCTGTTGCCATCCATACCGGATCAATCCGTGGATCTCATCTTTGCGGATCCTCCCTACTTCCTCTCCAATGGTGGCACGACCTGTCAGAGCGGTCGTCGGGTTGAAGTGCACAAGGGCGAGTGGGACAAAAGCCAGGGTGCCGATGAAAACCACGCTTTCAACAAGGAGTGGCTCGCTCAGTGTCAACGTATCCTCAAACCTGATGGCTCCATGTTTGTGAGCGGAACCCATCACGTGATCTTCTCCATCGGCTTCGCCATGCAGCAGCTGGATATGAAAATTCTCAATGACATCTCATGGTACAAGGTGAATCCTCCACCAAATCTTGCCTGCCGTTACTTCACTCACGCCACGGAGTCCATTATCTGGGCGTCGCCAAGCCAGCGCTCACGGCACTACTTTGACTACCAGGCC
>JAHJLU010000186.1 GCA_018821745.1 Myxococcota bacterium
CATGGAGAGGGCCAGGTTCAGGTGGGAGGATGCGGCGATCCAGTCACCCTTCTCTATGGCCTCCTTTCCCTCTTCCAGGTGCTGCCTGGAACGGGTCGCGCGGTCTTTTACCCCCAGGGGCGTAAATTTCCGCCGGTGGCGTTTCTTTCTCTCCAGAAGATCTTCCGGGGACATGGCTTCAACAGTGTCATCCTTAAGATCTTCCATGGTGAACTGGGGAATCTCACTGGTGATGTCCTTGAGCCGTTTTCGAATCTGTGCCCGGCGCGCCTCACGTTTTTCCACGTCGCTCCGGGTTGAAGCGGAGGCGTCGGAAGTGTCCACGGGCTCGGGAGTCCGGGACTGGTCCCTGTTGGATTGCAACCATTCACCGTAGACGGAGATGAGCCCGTCACGACCCTCCTGGGTGGAGAGCATATCGTAGGAGTCGGAGATGTTCTTGAAGATTTCCTCGATGATGCGTTTAAACCCGCCCAGATCTTTTCCGTAGTAGCGATCTGGATGATATCGGAGGGTCAACTTCTGGTAGGCGCGCTTCACATCCCTGTCGGTGGCAGTCTCGTCAATCCCGAAAACCTGGAAGGGATTCAGGGAGTCGAGGGAGTGATAAACCCTGAGCAGCTCCGCTGCCCGTCCCATGGGAAGCTGTTTTGTGTCTTCAAGAAGTTTTACATTGCATTTATCGATGGGCACAAGCCACTTGGGAGAGATACAGAAATTTTCTCCAGAATCGGTGTCTGCCACCGGGGGGAGCGTTTTTCCCGGAAACACCAGGATGCCCTTGTCCACAAGTTTCTTGATAACGGTAATGGTGTCATCGATGGATTTGGCACAGAGAATAGCCATCTCCTCCACGCGAGTTTTTGCATCGACCTTGGACAAAATGAAGAGTTCCATGGGATCCGAGGGCATCTGGTTCCAAGATCCCTGGGGAGCCAACTTGGGTATATCTTCCTTGCGAATCAGCATAAAAACAACTTTCTCTTCTGGTACCCGGTATTTATTGTCCAGATCCCATTATGTCAGAATCAGTTCCTGAAAGTAACCCCAAAACACTGGGAGATCCAAAGAATCAACAATGGCGTGAAAAATATCAAATATATGTAAAAAATCAACAAAAAACTCTTTTAAAAAAAGTCCTTGCACCATTATAAAGAACAGCCCTTGCCCGGGAAACACCCATATTACCGGGTTCCCCATGGGATAAAACCACAAGATCACCATGCTCCAATTCCATGGAGGGATCTGCTGTCCCCGAGAAAACCACCAGCGGTGTTCCTGCCTCCTTTGCTTTTTTAACGACTCTCCCCGTGATCTTCCCCTGGAGGGACTGTTCGTCGAAGCGACCCTCCCCCGTAATAACAAGATCGTGGGACCGCAGAAGATCATCAAAACCCATGGCCAAAAGCAGAAACTCCGCACCGGAGCGCATGCGGTATCCCAGCACCTGAGTCAGCATAAGCCCCAGTCCACCAGCCGCTCCCAGACCAGGTTCATCGATTACGGCACGGCCTGTATAGCCGGATACGGCGGCCATGAGACCTTCGTAGGCTTCCCCAAGGAGCTGCACCTGGCCAGCAGTTGCACCCTTCTGGGGTCCAAAAACCACAGCCGCTCCCTTTTGTCCCAGCAGATAATTATCCACATCCACCAGCAGAGTTCCCCCGGAAAATTCATCGGCAGAGAAGGGGTGACGGGCAGCAAAAGCACAAACACTGTTCATATTCAGCGCCGTGGCTTCAAGCACTCTCCCGGCAATGTCCAGCGGGTCAAGTCCGAGGGCTGAGACGAGCCCCAGCCCACCATCCATGGTAATGGTTCCTCCCGCGGCGAGATAAATTGCAAACCCGGGAAACTGCTCATGCAGGGTTTTGAGCACCATCCCCAGCCCGACAGTCGTACGCTGGAGCAGCGGAGGTGCGTCTGGGAGAAACTGAAAACCTACTGCTGACGCAGACTCCACAACTGCAACTTTCCGCTCCCGGTTAATTCCCACGGTGATGGTAATGGGGCGAGAGGAGGGATCCAGCGAGGAGAGGGAGAATGGAGAGAGCCCGAGCCATGGGGAAAGCACTGAAAGAAAACCGTCTCCCCCGTCGGAAACGGGAGCCAGGGTTACCGAGGCGCTGGGCAAAACCTCTGCTATCGCCCGCCCGATAGTCTCCGAAGCCTGGGCAGGAGTAAGCGTTCCCTTGAAGGAGTCGGTGGCGATGAGTACTTTCATGGTCCCAAGAATATCCCAGGCAGCGCAAAAAACAACCGGGAAGGAGACCGGCAAAGAGAGATAAAAATGTTCCATACCGACAATTGCATTGACCCGATGATCGCTCTTTGGCATCTTGAGTGCGTGGCGGGAAAAAACCCCCACGTCCCGTCCATCAGTGGACTAAGGAATTCGGAACATGCCTCAATTACAACGTTTTTCCCTGGCAAATGGCCTCACACTTTTCGTGGACGAAGTTCCGCTGTATCCGGTGGTGGCTGTTCAAGCCTGGGTGGGAGTTGGCTCCGCCGATGAAGTGCTCCCTGCAGAGGCAGGAATCTCCCATGTTATCGAACACATGCTCTTTAAAGGCACCCACAGACGGCAGGTGGGAGATGTGGCCAGGGAGATTGAAGGCGCCGGCGGCAGCCTCAACGCATGGACTTCCTTTGACGAGACGGTGTACCACATGGTCCTCCCCTCCCATAAGTGGGACATCGCTGTCGATATGCTCGGCGATGTCCTGCAGCACTCCACCTTCGATGCGCAGGAGCTGGAGAAAGAGAAGGAGGTTATCATCGAGGAGATTCGCCACAGCGAAAACAGCCCTTCCCATGTCACCTCAGACAACCTCTTTGCCGCCGCATATAAAGGTTATCCCTACGGGGCACCCATTATCGGAAGCAGGGAGAGTGTCAACTCCTTCACACCCGACAACCTGAGAGCCTATTGCCAAAAATGGTACATACCTTCAAACCTCACCTTTATTGTCGTGGGGGATGTCAAGGCCGAGGAGGTTCGTGACGCCCTGGAGGCAGCCTTCGGCGACGGCACAGACAAACCTGTGGTGAAGCGTGCTCCCCAGGTAAGAAATTCATACACACCCGGGGAATCCTCCGCGGTTGTGGCCAAAGGCCCCTATTCCGAATCCTACCTCAATATCGCCATCCCCTTGTCCACCTTTGATATGGACTACTGTGCACAGATTGACCTCCTCTCCATGATCCTCGGAGATGGAGAAAGCTCCCGGCTTCAGAGAGTCCTCAAACACGAAAAGCAGCTGGTGCTGGAGTCCTACAGTTGGTCTTTCACCCCCATGGGTGCGGGACTTTTCACCATTGGTGCGGTGCTCACCCACGACAATATTCCTGTGGTTACAGGGGAAATCATCCACCAACTCAAGGGCCTTCTCCAGATCACCCCCGATGAACTGAAAAAAGCGAAGATTACGCTCCGCTCCGAAGAGGTGAGCGCCATGGAGACCGTGCAGGGGATGGCGAGAAAGCGGGGATATTTTTATCAGGTCGCCGGGGATCCCCTGGGGGATGCGGCCTACTTCGCCGCCATAGACCGGGTTACCTGTGAATCGCTCCAGAAGCTGGCGGAGACCATTATTAACCTGCCAAGATTCCTCAGTGTTACCGTCCCAGAGGCGTGCACCCTTGATGAAGAGAACCTGAAAAAAACCCTGGGAATTACCCCGGAGGCGATCCCCGCCATCACTCGGCAGGGGGGACGTGATTTCGACATATACGAGCTCGAAGGCGGCGCCCGGATGCTGGTCCTGGAAGACCACTCCCTGCCCTTTGTCTCCATGCGATGCGGGTGGGTCGGCGGGCTGCTGTCCGAGACCCCCGAAAAATCAGGTATCGCGCCGCTGGTCTCCTCTCTTATCTCCCGCGGGACTATCCTCCGCAGCGGGGATGAGGTTCAGAATTTTGTGGAGTCCCGTGGCGGGAGCCTCTTTGGGTTCACCGGGAGGAACAGCTTCGGACTTCGCCTTGACTCCCTCTCCGACACCTTCTGCGAAAACTCGGACCTCTTCCTCGAGACCCTCCTGTATCCGGCTTATGAAGAGGGCGAGATTGAGAAAGAGAAGGAACACCTCCTGGAGGCACTCAACGCGGAGCAGGATCGCCACTCCACCCAGGCCCTTCGCCTCTTCGAGAAGGCCCTCTATGGGGACAGCCACCCCTACGGACTCAATATCTCAGGCGAAAAAGATACAATCTCCCAAATGGAAAGAAAAGATCTCCTGGGTTTTATGGATACCTACTGTTCGTCGTCCCAGTTGGTTTTCTGTGCCGTTGGAGATATAGATGGACACCTGCTCCGCGACAAGGTATCCTATGGGCTGAAAAGGAGACCTGAAAGCCGCGACCCATGGAAATATCCCCCTGTTGAATCCTGGGGAAAAACTCCGGTCGCAACCTACAAAAACGCTGACATCAGCCAGGATCATATTCTGCTGGGCGTCCCGGGCGTCACCATCTATGATAACGACCGGTTTTCCCTGGAAATTATCTCGAGAATTCTCAGCGGACAGTCGGGCAGGCTGTTCCTGGACCTGCGGGATCAGAAATCCCTGGCGTACAACGTGAGCGCCTTCTCCCTGGAAGGTGTGGCGGCAGGCTATTTTGCCACATATATCGTCACAAGACCCGACCAGGCGGATCGTTCCGTTCAGGGGCTCTCAGAGCACCTCGACAGACTCATGGACGAGAATGTGTCTGAAGACGAGCTCTCCCGGACGGTGCGGTACATGGTCGGCACCCACGCCATCGCGCTTCAGCGCAGGTCGGCTCTCTGTGCCTCCGCATTTTTTGGTGATCTGTATGGAATTGGCTACGATTCCTTCAGAAAGTACAAGGAACACCTTGAAAGCGTCACCATCGCTGATATTAAGGGTGTGGCCCAGAAGTATCTCGCTCCCGAAAAACGTCTCCTCGCGGTCTATGGGCCACGGGAGGTTTCCGGGGGTTTATTTGGATAAGGCCGTTTCAAGGCAATGGATATAGCGCATGTCCGATAAGGTCAACGGCGACAACAACAGTTCCTCCAAAGACGGCGGAAGACTCGACTCTTCCCAGTGGGACGAGTTTGACATTCCCCTCGACGGAGTCATCAAACCAAATACCCATGACGAGAGTAATGACAACCTGATGGAAATTTCAGGGAGTGCCGAGGCTGTTGTCCGGGAAGATTCACGCGCCACAGAAGAGATATCCTCGGGTCCTGTGGTTGTATCCGCCGATATTGAAGAAGAACCCGACGAAGCGGCCATCCAGACTCTCATGGCCAAAAAAGACGGCTCCCTTCAGAAGAGGCGCACCAAGCCCAACGACGTTAAAAATATGGATGAGGCCACCCACAAACTGGCCATGGACAACACCATGGCCCTGTTCAAGGGCAAGAACAACCTCCCTGCGGGTGAAGGCCCCGCTGACTCCCATGCCTACGACGAAGGACCCCTCACGGGGATAGTCTTCGAGGGCAAATACAAGGTCGGCAAGGTGCTCGGTGAAGGCGGCATGGGTATCGTCTACAAGGCCACCCACATCATGATGAAAAAAGAGGTGGCCCTGAAGATACTGCTGCCGGTTCTGGGCACCAAGCTCGACATGATCGAGCGCTTCCGTCGGGAAGCCGAGTCCGCAGCCCGCCTTAACAACGCCAATATTGTCAATGTTCTGGATTTTGGCCGCTCCGAAGATGGCACATTCTATCTGGTCATGGATTACGCCGACGGCGTCTCTCTCTCGGAGATTCTCCTGGAAGGCCCCATGAACTGGAAGCGGGCCTGCCGCCTCATGGGGCAGATCCTCGACGGTCTCCAGGCAGCCCACGACAACGGCATCGTTCATCGTGATCTCAAGCCCGACAACATCATGGTGATACGCTCCGAGGGCGGTCGTGAAGTCATCAAGATTCTGGACTTCGGCATTGCCAAGCTCTCCCAGCCAGAAGGTGAAGGGCTCAATCTCACCCGCATGGGGATGGTCTTCGGAACTCCCTCCTATATCAGCCCCGAGCAGGCCCAGGGGAAAATAGTCACCCACGGTGCCGACATCTACTCCGCGGGGGTTATCTTCTTCCAGATGATCACCGGGCGTCTCCCCTTCCAGGGGGACTCCACCATTGACCTCATTAACAAGCACATCAACGAGCCACCACCGAGGCCCACTTCCATTATCAAAAACATTCCCATGGATTTGGAGATTCTGATCCTCCAGTCCCTGGCCAAAGACCCGAAAGAGCGCCCCAAAACCGCCTACGAGATGAAGGCATACATTGGCAACCAGCTTCAGGTGACCACCTTCAAGACCACCATTCCCATCCAGACCAGCTCCAGATTCCAGGACTTCTTCTTCACCGCCCTGGGAAAAATATTCATGATTCTGGTGGTATTGGGAGTGCTCGGTGGCGTTGCAGCCTATTTCTTCTATCCCACGCTGTTTAAATTCGCCAGTAATAAAGAAGAGAAGAAAGTGGGCAAATCCACCGGTACCATGGACGCCATGGTGGGGGCCATGGGCATCACGAAGAAGGTGGACTCCGTCCTTTTCAAACTCATCAGCGATGGCAAATTCGAGGAAGCCATCAAGCTCGCTGAGCTGGACGTGGAGAAAAACCCCTCCGACGTCAAAGCGGCCAAAACCCTGACCATGGTCCGCCGCTCCATCGTGGAGAAGGGGCTCAAGAACGCAAACACTGAGCTCGCCTCCCTCATGAATAACAATGAGCTCGACATGTTCATCAAAAAAGTCCGGGAGTGGAGTGCGTGGTTCCCCACAGACGCAGACATCCACTATATCCTGGCCATGGCCTACTATCGCAGGTCCAATCACTCCAAATCCCTCGCGTCCCTCAACAAGGCGCTCCTGCTCAAGCCCTCTCTCAAGGCAAAGAACATCACGGCCAAG
Organism: Myxococcota bacterium; assembly: GCA_018821745.1. Classification (GTDB taxonomy): domain Bacteria; phylum Myxococcota_A; class Polyangia; order HGW-17; family HGW-17; genus SZUA-580. The sequence continues at coordinate 6,907 of JAHJLU010000186.1, forward strand.
CACATCGCCCGTTATTTCTCCCATAAAAATCAGTGGGTCAGAACCACAGCTCTGAAGCTCATCAAAGAGACCTACGCCGCAGAGACCGCCGACAAGCTCACCTTCTTCGTCAAGGTGGTCAACGACAACAAAGTAGACGCAGACGACCGCTACCGGCTCTTTTTGTTCCTCAAGGAGAAGGGCGCCACCAAGGGTGTGGTGGAGCTCGAGCTGTGGAAACACCAGTTGCTCTTCTCCACCCTGTGCAATGTCCGCCTCCAGGCCTCCATCTGGTATCAGAAAAACGGCACCAAAGAGGACCTGGAATTTCTGCGGGCCATGCTCAAGAAGCATTACTTCCTCACGGGGTCCGGCAACAAGGCCTCCGTGGCTTGCTACAGCAAAGAGTTGACCAAGGCTTATAATCTCGCCAAAAGACGAAAAAAACGCCCGTAACCCCTTTACAACCAGGGAATTTAGATCCATTGTGCCCATTGCTTCGGACGTCATTTTTTTCCGAAGTTCTCTGCTGTCATTATTATGGCAACGGGGAAACATGGACTTTAAAATGCCCACCCCGACCCGTCCGGCCCAGCGCCGAATGCACGCTCGTGGATGAGGACTGGAGGTTTTCATGAACAACGCAATCCTGGCAAAAGCCGCCCTCTATCTTGACGACTGTAAACAATTCCTGAAGGACATCATCGCCATAAAATCTGTCTCCTCCGAGGAGAAGGCCGTGGTGGAACGCATCGCCGAGGAGATGCAAAAGGTCGGTTTCGACGAAGTCAAAATCGACGGCTTCGGCAACGTCCTCGGTCGTGTTGGCAATGGTCCCCGGGTCATCGCCATGGACGCTCACATCGACACTGTTGACGTGGGTGACCCCGAGATGTGGGCCACGGACCCCTTCGGTCCCGTGGAAAAAGACGGCATCATCTACGGCCGCGGCGCTTCCGATCAGAAGGGTGGCATGGCCGGCATGGTGTACGGTGCCAAAATAATGAAAGAGCTCAACCTTTTGGGTGAGTTCAGTGTCTGGATCGTGGGATCCATTCAGGAAGAGGATTGCGACGGGCTGTGCTGGCAGTACATCATTAAAGAGAAAGTACTGGACCCCGAGGTCGTTGTTATTACGGAGCCCACCAACCTCAACCTCTACCGTGGACATCGGGGCAGAATGGAGATGGAAGTGGAGACCGGCGGTCTCTCCTGCCACGGCTCCGACCCCACCCGCGGTGACAACGCCATCACCAAAATGGCTGACATCATCAAAGACATCGACGCGCTCAACAAACGCCTCGAGCCCACCCCCTTCCTGGGGAAAGGGACCGTAGCCGTAACCCACATCCGCTCCGTCTCCCCTTCCCTGTGTGCCGTTCCCGACACCGCCATCATTCATCTTGATCGTCGCCTCACCGAGGGTGAGGACGAGAAGCTGGCCGTGGCACAGATCGAGGCGCTCCCCTCCGTGCAGCGAGCCCAGGCCAAAGTGCGCGTCCTCGTATACGACACTCCCTCGTACAAGGGAACGGTCTATCCGACCCGCAAGGTTTATCCCACCTGGACCCTCCCCGAAGATCACAAGGCCGTGCAGGCCGGTGTGGCCGCAGGTGAAATCGCCCTGGGCAGAAAACCCTTTGTGGACAAATGGGTATTCTCCACCAACGGGATCGCCACCGCGGGCATGTTCAACATCCCCACCATAGGGTTTGGCCCTGCCAACGAGGTCTATGCCCACAGCCCCATGGACCAGATCCCCGTGGAACACCTCGAGAAGGTTATGGCCTTCTATGCCGCCTTCGTAAAAACCTACGGCGAAGCCCGCTAGCCCCCTCACCCCAGGAGACATCCATGGAACGCACCATCGCCATCATCAAGCCCGACGCCGTCAGAGGCCATCACGTGGGCGAAATCATTGCCGCTGTCGAAGCCCAGGGGCTCACCATAGAGGCCATGGAGTTCATGCGCCTCACCAAAGAGCAGGCACGTGGCTTCTACTCAGTCCATGAGGGGAAACACTTCTTCGAGCGCCTGCTTGACTATATGACCTCGGGTCCCATTGTTGCAATGGTCCTCTCGGGCGACGACGCCATCACACGCTGGCGCTCCCTTATGGGACCGACCAACCCCGAGTCGGCGGGCCCAGAGACGCTCCGCGGCCGCTTCGGCGAGAGCCTCACCTTCAACGCCGTCCATGGCTCCGATGCCTCCGAGACCGCGTCCTATGAAATGTCCTACCTCTTCGGTGGAAGATATCTCAATGGACTCCGCCGCTGAACTCTTCTCCCTGACTCCCGGACAGTTACGGGATTTCTTTCTCTCCTTCGGCGAGAGCCCCTTTCGTGGTGAACAGCTTTTCCGCTGGTTGCACAAGGTGGGAGCCACCTCCTACTCACAGATGACCGATATCTCCCGCGAGCTGCGGGAGCGGCTGGAAATGGAGCTCCCCTTTCACACTCCCCTGAGCGCAGCGGAACATGCACTCTCCAAAGACGGCAGTGTCAAGATCGCATCGATCACAACCTCGGGGCTCCCCGTGGAGACGGTAATTATTCCCGGAACGGGCCAGGATCGCAGAAAATACACCCTCTGCGTCTCCACACAGGTTGGCTGCGCCCTGGGGTGTGCTTTCTGCGAGACCGCCACCATGGGATTTCTGCAGAACCTCTCCAGTGGCGAGATTGTGTACCAGGTCTCCCTTGCCCTCTCCTTTCTGGAGAAGCACCTTGGAGAGAAATGGTCAGAGCATCCCCGGGAGCAGTGGATCACCAACATCGTCTACATGGGAATGGGAGAGCCCTTTCTGAACCTGGAGAACGTGATCCACTCCATCGACATCCTCACCCACACCAGGGGGCTGAACCTCTCCCATCGGCGGATCACTATCTCCACCTCGGGCATCTTTGAGGGATTCGAGCGTCTGGCCGAAGAGACCGATCTGAAGGTAAACCTGGCGGTCTCCCTCAACAGCCCCGTGGAATCGGTTCGCCGCGAACTGATGCCCATCTCCCGACGATACCCCATTTCAGGCCTCGTCAAGGCCATCGCAAAATTTCCCCTCCCCAGACGGCAGCGAATTACCATCGAATATATTATGTTTGATGGTATAAACGACACTCTGGACGACGCGGGAAAGCTGGCTGCCCTGCTCAGGGGATTGAGTGTGAAGATCAACCTCATCCCCTACAACAAGGGTTCTGTGGAAAAATCCGCAGGCGGCAGGCCGCTCCGGGCGTCCTCGAGAAACACCATCGACAGGTTTGCGACCTTTTTGCGCAGCAAGGGTTTCGCCGTAACTGTCCGGGCCTCTTCGGGACAGGATATTGCGGCGGCCTGCGGCCAACTGGCCCGCAAAACCAGGCGGAGTAGTAAGGATGCGTCCCCCGGGGAAAAGCAGTGAGTCCAAAGGCACCTCAGTACTAGCGGTCGTTACGCTCCTGCTGACGCTGCTTGCGGCCTTTTACGCAGTGGCAATCCACGGAAAAATCATCGACAGGCGATACACGGGGTTTACCCTCGACGGCGAGTGCCGGATAAAAAACCTGGAGACCAGCCACGGGGAGATCAGCGTGGGGGATCGGCTGACCACCTGGCGGCAGCGGGACAACAGCGGCAGCGTCACCAGTGTGTTCGGGTGGATCAAGACAACGGAGCGACTGGACTATGGCAGGGTGGATCTGGTCTTTCAAAAAAAGGATAGCACCTCCGTGACGGTCCCCTGGGAGATCCGTCGCCCCCCCGTGTGGCCCAAACTGGGCTATACCCTGCTCCCCCTGATTGTCTGCATCATCGCTCTGGTCCTGCTTTTGCAAAGGCGCCGGGAGGGAGAGATCTACTACCTCATGGTCATCACCCTGGGGGCCACCTATATCCTCGCCCTCTCATACACCAACCTGGATGCCATCGCCGCCTCGCCCTTCTATCTCATCAGTTTTCTCGTGTGGAACGTGCTGGCTCCGCCCTCCCTTTTGCTCTTTTTCCTGCACTATCCCTATAAAAAACGGGGTGCTACCCTCCCTTTCTCCGCCCTCATGTATCTCCCCGCTCTCATCTCCTTTGTGGTCACCTCTTTTTTATACGTGCGTTTCTACTTCGCCCCCACCCCACACAACCAGGAGACCCTGCTCTTTGTGGGACGGTTGCTCATCCCGGGGACCAATTTCCTCTACGGGCTTGGGATGGTGTGGGCTATCTTCCATTCCCTCTTTCGGGGTCCATCCTACGAACGTCCCCGCATGATCCTGGTA
>JAHJLU010000187.1 GCA_018821745.1 Myxococcota bacterium
ATCGCCCTCCTCAACTTTCGGCTGGACGACGGGTCCACGGACCCCGACGACATCATCTCCATAGGAAAGATAACCAACATCAAGACCGGGCGAATCATGTATGACAAGCTCACATACGTCTTTATTGAGATGCCCAAGTTCAACAAGGACCCCGATGCCCTCACGCCACACGTGGAAAAATGGCTTTATATCATGAACAATCAGCTACAATAGACGAGGTGCCCCCCAAGGCGCTCACGAGAGTGGCAGCAACGGTCAGAAGGTGAAACGCAGGGTGAAATCCAGGCCTTTTAGGTTGGACTCCATTTTGGTGAGTCTCTTTGTGGCCAGTGGATACTCTTCGGTGATGCGGGCCAGGGTCTGGGTGACAATATCGTCGATGGAGGCCGTGGGAACGGGGATGAGGTAATCCAGCGCGAGGCGGGTGAGCCCGTCGTATTTGCAATAGGTCCCGCACCGTCTCATGGCCGCCGTGGTGAACTTGCCAAGGTAGGGGCCGCGCCGCTGCAGAACCACGCGTCCCAGCTTTGCGATGTTCCGCAAGATGGTTGGGGTCACAATGGTCCAGCGGGGCGCGATGAGGGGCGCGATGATGGACCTCCCCAGGGTGCTGAGGTGCCAGGTGACCTCCACCTGCTTGCGGGAAGCGTTCATGGAGACACGGGCACGATCCGCACAGAAGGAGGCGATCTTTGCGAAGACGGGAAACTCGTTAATGCTCTCCCATAATCGTCGAAAATTCTCTACGGTGTCCAGGGTGTTGTTTCCCAGGGACATGGTGAGCAACTGGTTGCGGGCAAAGACATGGGTCATGGCAAAAAAGAGGGGCTGGTTCAATGCGAAGACATAGTCATCGTTGACCGTGGGCACGGCAATTGAGTTGTTCTTCAGCGGCGTGAGCAGCGCCTCAAGTGACAAACCCGCTCCCGGGACCGAGGCTGGGGTGAAAAAATGTTCCACCCTGGCGTGGTCACTGAGCACATAGAGCGCGGTGGCCGTCCCCTTTGCGGTATCCACGGTGAAGACCGCCGGCAGGGCGCCTAAATCAGCGGGGAGCAGACCCTTGGCGCACACGCCGCGCACCTTCTCACCGAGCCACACACCGGTCTTCGTTGTTATGGTGTCTGCGCCAGGAGCCAGAGGGCAGGTTTTTGATGCCAGGGGCCCCAGTTTGCGTTCAATCAGGGCATAAAATGCACCGGGGTCCACAAGGGGAATAATGACCCGGTGGCGCACCGGGGAGAGTCCCCGCACCAGGGCAGCTCTCTCACCATGGGCAGGACTTTTGGCCGCAGGGCGATACAGGCTCTTGTCTTTGGTCTCGTAGATTTTCTGGGTCCATGCGGAGATGCGCCCGTTACTCGCCGTCCACCCCTTCTCGTCGCCAAAATACAGCGCCACTGCCAAAGCTTTTTTATGGTCCACACCGGAATCAGGCCCCGCGATGATTTTGGACCACAGCTCCTTGAGCAGGGGAATGGAACTGACCGTGGCGGGAAACGCCTCGGCGGAAACGTCCTTCCCTCCCAGGTTCTTCACAATCCACTGTCCCATGGCTGCGGGGCGCACCATGAGCACCAGGGCAGCCCTCGCGGGGAGCACGGGGGCAACCTGGGCAAAGGTTCTGCTGCCTTTGGCAACGGGCACCGGGAGTGCGGGATCCTTACTGGTACGGCCCCGCGGGGCGGACGCGGTACATTGCACAAAAAGGATCCCGGCTAACAAAACGAGAGAGTCTCTGAGAACCATAAGCAGCTCCTGACGCCACTGGCGGATGACCCGTCAGTTACGGATCAATCGGGCCAAACTTCACGAAAAAATTTAGAGCCTGAAGAGCTATTTGGGGGTCGCATCCCGTCGTTTGACCGAGTTCTTCATGATGCACTTCACAAAATCATCGCACTTCTTCAACTCAAGACACCCCACCGTTCTGTCAAACCGGGGCCGATCGTTTTTATAGCCATCGGTCACCAGGGAGACACACTCGGCGTGCTCCTGCTGCTTTGTTTTTCCCCGGGCACGGAGCATGTCAGGCAGGCACTGTTTCATTTTTTGGTAGGAGCGGTCGCACAGCTCCGAGAAATCGGGAGAGCCCCTCTTTTTGTCTTTCTTTTTGCAGCCGGCAAAGGGGGTTATGGCAAAAATTGCCAGCACAGCGAGCACAAAATGTTTCATGACAGGGTCCATTCTTTTTACACCATGAGGGCCACCTTCCCCGGGCAAGGGTGCGTCAGACCAGGGGTGCTGTGGTGAGGAGTTGAATGTACCACATGACTCAGGGGGGAGGAAATGAGAACGGAGGGAAGCAGGCCGTTGCGGGGGTGAAGGATGTGTGGTTTTATGGGCAGAAATATCGAGGAGACCAGTCATGGAAACTGCGCACCGATACGTCACCTATGAACTCCAGACCAGCTGCAGCCACTGCGGGAATCCCCTCATGCTCAATGGTCCGAACCGCTCAACCCTTTGCAACGACTGCACCAGGGAGGTGGAGATCCAGCCCGGCGTCTGGAAATCCCTGCTGGAGGACGGCGAAAAAGAGTATCATCAATACACGGAAGGTCAGGGCTCCTCGGGGACCATGATGACCGGGGGATTCACCTTCCAATACAAAATGTATCGCCTGGCTCCCCGTTGCCCCAAATGCAAGAAAAACCTCGCCACGGACTCAGTAAAGGCCGGGACTACCACCACCATCACCTGCCCGGATTGCAGCAATCAGATCCACAGCTTCCCCGCCCCAAAGTGGCTCACTGAGGTGCTCCCTTCGGCAAAGCAGATATTTGGCACCGAGCCCGAGAGGGTTTCTGAACCACAATCCTCCGGGGAGCTCTCCATGGATTCTTTTTCCATGAACGCCAAACAGGCGGTGGAGTCAATCAAGCCCGTGGTCATGCAATGCCCCCAGTGCGGTGACGCGCTGAGTATCAGCACCACAAACGAACGCGTCACCCCCTGCGGCTCCTGCGGGTCCGATATCTTTATCCCCGACCCGGTCTGGCGTCGGCTCCACCCCGTTAAAACCGTTGAAGCATGGACGGTGCGGTTCGAAGGTGACACCTGGCAGGAAATCAACGCTCGTGAGAAGGAGCTAAAAAAGGCAGAAAAGGAGCGACTGCGTCAGGAAGAGCTCAGCGAACGCTCCGTGGGGTACCGGGCGCTCCTCAAAAAAAGTGTGATTCCCCGGGTGCTGGTTCCCCTGGGCGGCATCGGATTCAACCTCTACCTGCTGTGGACTATTTACCAAAAAACATTCCAACTGCCCCTCACCTGGATAAACCCCGTCCCCATTGTGGCTGCGATTCTCTTTGTCAGCGGGTTTTTGTGGGGTCTGGTCACCCTGGGCCAGGCGGTCAAGAGCATGGACAAGAATTTTTCCATGGACTGGGTGTTCCTCTTCATTCCCACCATGTTCCCGCTTATCGGTGTTATCTGGAGCGTTATTACCCTCTTTGAAACCCGATCCAAAATGTCATTTGGGGGAAAGCGGATCTCAAATCCCCTCAGCGCGCACCTTGGTGTGGGCTATCTCAACTGGCATATCGCCATAATTCTGATGTTTGTGGCAGGGGCCATGGCGTAGCATCAGGGACTTGCGAGCGGGGCATCAATCCCTGTCATCACCCCTTGGGGCTACGGTCAGACCACTGCTTCTTCCCCACAAACAGCGCCAGGGCAGCGGGCATCATCAAGAGATTTGCCAGCAGCGAGAGCACCAGGGCGGCACAAATATAAAGGCCCATGTTGAAAATGGCCATATAGTCGGAGAACATCATCCCCGCAAACCCGGACACCAGGACCAACGTCGTAACAATAATCGCGCTCCCCGTCGTACCAAGGGCCCCGCTCATGGCTCTGGGCAGGGA
>JAHJLU010000188.1 GCA_018821745.1 Myxococcota bacterium
AGGGTCTGAATGCGGCGGGAATTTTCGCCAGGGAGACGGTCGTCCCCTGGCTGACGGCCCACATATAGAGGGATTTGTAAGTGAATTTCCTTGAAGGAAGTTTGCGGTATTTTGCGGGAACCACGATGCCTTTGAGGGCAGCTGCGCTGAGCAGATACTGGAGCTCCTGCTCCATGGCCTCCCCCGAAGAGGGCATGGCGATGAGCTTTTTCAACACGCCCGCCGAGAGGTTCTGCTGGATAATGTTGGACCAGTCGGTGAGGGCCTCGGTGGACAGCGTGGGCCCTGCACTGATAATGCTCGGAAGTGTTTGGGGATCATTGATAATCTTCAGGGCGGCAAGGACCCCTGATTTGTTCTTGAAGGTGTCTCCGGTGAGGAGGGCCAGGAGGGGTTTGCTGAAATAGGTGGAGCCCGTGGCCATTGCATAGGGCAACAGATACTTTTTCAGGACGGGCTCTTTCTTCAATTGCGTGAGGAAGGAAGGCGCCAGTCGATCATCACCACGCTCGATGAAGCTCTTGAGCAGTTGTTCCCGGTAGTTGATGTGAACCTTGCCAAAGAGGTCCACCATGAAGGCGACTGCTTCTCCCGAGGAGGCGTGCTGGATGACCGCAACGATGTTGTATTCGGTGAGCAGTTTTTTAGCGTAGAGAGCTTTTATCAGCGGGATTGATCCCGGCAGTCCGCTGCCCGCTGCCATCATGGAGAGGAAATATCGCCGGGAATAGTCGAGCTGCAGATTGCTGAGCAGGGGTTTTATGAGGCGTAGATCAGCAGGTCTGATAACCCTCCCGGCGATGGCGGCCAGGGGATTTGAGTATTTATAGTAGGAGTAAAGGGAGGAGAGCAGGAGGAGCATCTCGTTATCGATGGCACCTTTGAGCAGCGAAATGGCCTCGACCCGCTCGGTCTCGGAGCCTGTCCGGAGGATTGTTTTCAGTTGATCGGTGACGGATTTGTCCTGGGGGAGGGTCTTGAGGACCGCCAGCCGTTCCGTGGCGTTTCCGGTTCGCAACAGCCGCAGGAGTGCCAGTTTTGCGGAGCGGGATTTGAAGGGCGCCAGGGCATTCACCGCAGCAATCCTCACCCTGGACGATGTGTCGGAGAGCTTGGAGATGAGGGGGACCACAACCTGTTTTCCGCCGATTTTGCCCAGGGCGGCGATAACAGTGAGGCGGATCTGTTCCCTCGAATCGGAGAGCAGTCGCACCAGTGAATTGACCGCTCCATGGATGCGCATTCTGCCCACGACCTCGATGACCACCAGGCGAACTTTGAGGTTCTGGTACCGGAGCAGCCGGTTGAAAAAACCGTAATCATCGGAATTGCCCAGGGTGGAGAGCATGTGGATTGCGGCTATCTTTTCCGCGGGGCTCATGGCGAAGACCACACGCTGCCTGAGCAGTGGGCTGGCAATTTTTTCACGCCGCTTCACCGCGATCTGCAGGACCAGGTCGGAGATGGCGTCGTTGAGGTGATAGATCAGCGGCAGCACCAGCGCCCGGACTTTTTCCCACTCCACGGAGTCAATGTTCTTGAGGCCATCGATGACATCCCGGGGATTGGAAGAATTGAGGAGTCTCCTGATGGCGTCGAGCCTGGTGTCTTTCCAGATGGTTTTTTCCCCTTTTACCGGGGACCCGCCGATTTTGATTTTGGAGAGAAAACTCTTTGGCTTTTCTGTTTTTTCAGGAAAAAATTCGCCGGGTGGAATTTGCGCGAGGACCAAAAATGTGACGAGGGCGGAGATCATATGCCGACTCCACCGAAATACCACACCACTAACCCCAGCAGGATAACCATGACCGCGATGATAATAGGCAGAAGTTTTTGGGATTCCTTCTTTTTTCGCATATCGGGGCTGGAGAGTGCCGTCAAAATAAGTGTGTCACGAAGTTGACCATCTTTTTTTGATTTCAGTTTGAAGGGGACAGTCGGTTCTTCGGTGGAGGGAGGTGGCTCGTCTTCGTAGAGAGGACGCCCTACTTTTATGGGCCACAGCTTTGGATCTTCCTGGTAGTCGCCGTGGGCATAGTGGATGAGGGTAATGTTATCAAATCCACCGGCTTCATTGGCCATCTCGACCATGATGCGGGCGGCGTTGTCCTGATCCTCGTGGAACATGATCTCGGCCATCTCGTCATCGTCGAGCATGCCCGAGAGACCATCGGAGCACAGCAGGAGGCGATCACCCTCCTGGAGGGTAATTGGCTTGGAGAACTCGGGGTCGGAGATTTCCATCTGCCCGAGGCACTTTGTGAGGATACCGGAAGAGGGGTGGTAGGCTGCGTCTTCCGAGGTGACATATCCAGCCCTCACCAGGTCCTGAACAACGGTGTGATCCTCGGTGATGAGGCTGATCACCCCCTGGCGCAGGAGATAGGCGCGGGAATCACCCACGTGGGCAGTATAGACGGTGTTATCGGAGACAAAACAGCAGACG
>JAHJLU010000189.1 GCA_018821745.1 Myxococcota bacterium
CCGTCGTTGTCACTGTCTTTTTCACGATCCCCCGCCGCTGAGCTGAAGAGTGATTGTGTGGGGGATTTGGCAGAGGCGACCTGAGTCTCCTCGCCGGGAATCGGTGGCTTGGGCGAAATATTGGTCGTGACGCTCTTTTGTCCGGGGAGAGAGGGGGTGGTCTCCTCTGAGTCACCACTTGTGGCACAGGCGAGGACCAGGGAACTGACGGCAATAGAGGCCCCGATGAGGAGGTTTCGCATGCCCCACGTCGTTTGGTCTGCAAAGGGATATTTGCGTTCCGGGGCGTTAGAAACGGGCTGTACTTTCATGGCTGACTCCTTTGGATACCTGTTCACTCGATGATAAAACGTGTCTTCTACCCCCTATGCGGTTATGTGGATGAAAAGTGTGACGACTTCTGATAAAAAAATCTTCTTTTTCTGAATGTCAAGGGGGAGCGAGTCGGGGATATGTTTGTAAAATCAATTGGTGTTGCGCAGGCGCGTCACCTGTTTCATGAAATCCGAAATGCGCTGCCGCGACAGCGAATTGGCCCAGAAGCCATCCTTTTTGAAGGTAGACCCCACAATGAAACCCGACGCCGAGTCCCAAAAATCAGACAGGTTGGCCTCCACAACGCCGCTGCCGATGAGCACCGGGATCTGGATTGCCTTGGCGACGTCGTGGGCCTCGGTTGCGTTGGCCGGCTGTCCTGTGGCCGGCCCGGTCAGAATAACGCCGTCACTCTTGAAAAATTCGGCTGCCTTTGCTGTCTCCACAATGTCCACATCGGAGGTGATGGCGTGGGAAGAGTGTTTCTTTTTGATATCGGTGAAGACCATGACGCCTTCAGCTTCGATCATCTTGCGGTAGCGCAGGAGCTCTCCGGCGCAGGAGTCAAAGTATCCTTCGTCTGCGATGTGGCCGAAAACATATCCCTCCACCCTGACGAACTCCAGCCCCGCTGCCTTGGCGACGGCCATGGCTTCCAGGTTCGCTCCCGCCAGAATCTGGATCCCCGTGGGGAGCCGGGCCGCTTTTTTCACGTTGGTGGCAACTACGGCCATGGCAGCGATGATCTCTGGTGAGCAACGTCCCTTGATGTATGGAAGATCGTACATGTTTTCAATCATGAGGCCATCGATCCCCATCTCACTGTACAGGTCAGCTTCGGCGACAGCCTTGTCGATTATCTTTTCCATGGGGAGCCTGTTTCCAGGTGTTCCGGGCAAGGAGTCCACGTGGATCATCCCGATAATGGGTTTTACATCAACAAACCAGGCATTCAGACCAAGGGAGAGGGGCATAATATTTCCTTGCATCCCCGCGACGGGGCGTTAGTCTCAAGATATTTCCCTGCAGTATAATAGCGCAAAGGAGCGCGTCCTTCCACGTGAGATCAGGAAAATCTTGTCCTGACCCAGAGGAGCACAAGCACCGCAAGCAGGAGCAGCGGGCTCTGCTGATGATCCCGGGCGGGTGACCGGCAGCCGCAACCGGAGGGATCCCCCGGGGATGGTTCGTTGTCTGCGGCGGGCTCAATAACATAGGTGCCCGAGAGAAAATTAATATCCCGTGGAGCGTTACAGGAGAGACCGGAATGGACCTCTCCGCTGAGGGTTGCTTCACCGGGGACGACTCCCTGTAACAGCACCGAGATGGCAACCTCTTCCTGGGCGTCAATCCTCCCGAACTCGCAGATGCCCTCCGACCATGAGGAACTGCAGGAGAAGCGCCCGGCTGGCCCGTTGAAGGCGAGAATTCTGAGACCTGTCCCGCTGATTGTCAACTGTGCTTCTCCACCCTTCACTGCATAATCAGCCAGATTAGTGAGCAGGAGCGTGGCCGAAATGGTCTCCTGTGCTGTAAGGAGAGCGTTGGAGGGGCTCAGTTCCATACTCATCAACTCCTGCTCCAGGGCATCGGGTGAGAGATCCAGAACTTCGTGCCGCGAATGAGCGTTGGTGTGATGAATGAGGAGCAGCTTCGGATCGGCAGAAGCAATTTGCTTACCCGAATATCTTGTGATTGTAATGGATTGGTCACTGGTAAAGGGTGTGTGCTCTATTCCGTGATCCGTGGTGTTAAAGGGGAGATCTGCGGGAGAGAAGTAAACAGCCGGTCCTGCAGTTGCCGACAGATCTTCGTTCATTGCCCATGCCTGTATTCCGAACGCGGAGCTGTCTTTCGTAATGCCAAGGGCGTCAAGGGGCAAGGGGATAACCCACGCGGAATTGATGAAAACCCGTGTGTCGAGGATCTCAGGGGAGAGGGCGTTGATCCGCGGAGCGAACGGCGCCAGGCTGGGAAACTCTTCCCGGGGATAGATTCGTACGGAGTATATGTCGCCAAACTCGGATTCATCCATGTCGTCGGAGGTTGTCGCCGATGTTATGTCCACCGCGGTCTCCATGCTGCCGTCGCCGTTGGTATCCAAAAAGAGCCCGACGGCGCCAGTGAAGCCAAAGGAGGGCATGGCCCATGTC
>JAHJLU010000190.1 GCA_018821745.1 Myxococcota bacterium
AGGTTGGAGTCCCTTACATTGACCGTGGGCTTGGACCCGGTCTGGCGCTCACCCACCAGCGGATTCTCCCGAGTGGTTGGGGGTGCCTGCGGCTCAGGAGCAGATTGCTCTGCAGGCTCCACATGGCTTTTGAGGGCAGCCATGGCGCTCACCCAGGTCTCAAGAGAGGCGTCGGCGTCCTGCCCCTCGGGGAAGTTGAACTGGGAGATGGTCATCATGGTGCCATTGCCGTCGGGGACCACATCGAACACGATGGTTATGGGCTCGATATAGACAGAAAACCTCGATCCCTCGACAATCTCCTGAACAAACCCCGTAATCACCATGGCGTGGCCATGACCGTTCTCGTTCTCGCCCCAGCCCAGCGCCCATACGCCACCTACCCGGGCATCGACAACCGCATGGCACTGCCACCACTCTTTGAGATCAGTGGGATTCAGAAGGCACCGGATGATAGCAGCGGGCTCTGCGTTGATATTTAAGGTTCGGCTTGAATCCATGATGAACTCCGATCTTTCGGGTGTGGTCTCTCACAGGGGACGGCGTGGCCGACACCGTGGAAAACCTGCCCTTTTCCATAGTTGCAGTATGGCGCAAATGAGCAAGAACGCAAAATTTTAAACTACTCTCAAGGGGAACTCAAGCGTTAAATCCCCGGGGGAGAACCGCTCCCTCTACTACAGGTACCAGTTGCAAAACGCGTCCACACCCAGGGGGCTCCCCGTGGCGTGTTCCACAAGCGCCTCCCATGACATTTTGTTCCCCTGGGAGAAGATTTTCTTCCGCAGAAACCGCCCCGTGGCTCTGGTGGTTTTTGTGGCCTCGCCCAGTACATCCCCGATGAATGGGTCCTGCCCTTTTGGGGTCCGCCGCTTCAGGGAATCGAGCACCTGACACGAGAACAGGAGGCCAAGGGTGTAGTTGTGATAGTACACGGGATTTGACACCAGGTGTACCTTGGTGAGCCAGTCCTTTTCGTCTTCACGGCCTGGAGGCTGCCGGATACCCTGATAGCGCTCCTTGAGATCCCACCACACCTGCTGGAGATCGGCCTCGGGGTCTTCATAGAGCTGCTTCTCAAAATGGTACATAACCAGAGACCATCGCGCAAAGATGAGACCATCCATTCGCTGGATACGACGAAGCTCCGGTTCCAGCTCACGCAGCTCTTCAGGGGGTATCTCCATGGCCTTCTCCAGCCACCGGGGGCTGTAGGCGAGGCGCTGCATGAGCATGGCCACCCCTTCGGTGATGAAGGTGTGGGCCGGCTCCCGGAGCAGATAGGGCAATCGCTTGTTGATATATTTAAAATAGGCTGCGTGGCCCGCCTCGTGGAGGAGGGTCACGGTCCAGTTGAAGCTTCTGTGAACGTTGGCCAGAATCCGCACGTCACCCTTGCGGTCGATGTCAATGCAAAAGGCGTGGGGATTTTTGAAGCGACGCTCGAAGAGATCGCTCTGGGCAAGGACGCCATCGAGCTCAAGACCCAACCCTCGATACAGCTGGCTCACCGGTACCACAGGGTTTTTGGTAATGAGCCGTTCCAGGGGGAATGTGACCCGCTGGGGGACCTCCTGAAAGAAGAGATCCTCGTAGTGCCACGGCATGAGTTCATCGGGGGCGATTTTCCAGTGGGCCGCCAGCTTCCCGTCGATCTCCCGCTTTGCCTCCCAGTAGGGGGCCTCCGTCACCTCCTCGAGGCGCTGAAATAACTGGTCCACCCAATCGGGAGAGAGGGACCCCAGGGAGAGGGAGAGGTGGTGAAAATTTGCAAACCCGGCTCTTCGCGCGGCCTCGTTGCGCAGCTCCACCAGCCGCAGAAATCGAACCCGGTGGAGGTGCCGCCCCACTTTCTTTCCCGCCTCCCAGTATCTCCGCCTCAGGTTCTGATCCTCTTCATTTTTCAGCGCCGCCACGATGGTGTTGAGAGTGAGCTTGCGCTTTGTCCCCGCGATGGTCAGTGAGGGTCGGTACTCACTGAACTTTTTTTCCAGCAGCGCGGCGATGGAGACAATCTTGCCTCGGGTATCATCGGGATAGCGTTCGCGGATAAAGTTCTTCACCAGGACTTCATACTGGCGCGCCAGGATACGGTCGGGGGGGAGGGGCATACGCTGGAGATCACTCTCCACCGCGCCAATGACCGATTGGTCTTTATACAGGGTCTTGATCCGCAGCTCCACCTCTGCGGCACGCTGGGCTTCCGGGGAGCGTGTGTTATTGGCGATGGTCCACCAGAGGCGGTTGAGCTCCGTCTCCAGTTTGCTGTGCTGTTTCTCCAGCCGGCGGACCTGCTTTTTCACTTCCCCGGGCATAGGCCTCCTGAAATCAGCCCGAAGAAAAACATTCACCGGGCTGTTATGGGCCCCTTTTTACCCCATAAATCGCCTTTCGCATACCACCAATCGACACGGGAAAACCCGCTCCATGTTTCCACCCCCGGGACTGCACGGTGAAGCAACGCAGGCAGCCCAGGTGATAGCCCAGTTTCAAAATCAACTTGCAATGGGAGCCCCTCTCTGTCACCATATTTTTAAACGCAGTTGTAATGGTTTGTTGAACAGTTACAATAGCAACGGACTCGCCCATGGCAGACCATTGAAGGATGATAATGGATTCTCCAAAGATTGACCCTGAACTCCTCATCAACATGGAGCAGCTTCTGGAAACCATCAACACAGGGGTTGCCGTCTATGATGTCATAAACGACGGCAGCAGCGGTGATGACTACATCGTCGTCTATTTCAACCGAATGGCGCTGGAGCACGAAGCCAGAACCATGGAGGAGATTTCGGGGAAAAGTCTCAAGGATCTTCGGCCCAGTATCAATGAATACGGCCTCATCCCTATATTTCAAAAGG
>JAHJLU010000191.1 GCA_018821745.1 Myxococcota bacterium
ACCAGCACCTCATGTGGATGGACCATAAAGAGACAAACTTCCAGGCCTTTACCACCGAGGGTGATTTCTGTGATTACGCATCCGGTGGTGATTGCGAATTGAGAGGGACAGGACCCACTCCCCTGGCCGATTCTCTATACGCGGTCAAGGCATACATGGACAAGGTGGTGGCCGAGGATATTATCGCAGGGTGTCGCAAATACGCGGTTATCCTCCTCACCGATGGTGTTGAGACCTGCCGGGGCAATCCGGCTGCCGCAGCCACGGAGCTCCTGAACAACAGCGCGCTGGAGACCTACGTCATTGGGTTCTCTGTGCTGCCCACGGAGCAGGCCTCCCTTAACGCTATCGCCAACGCGGGGTCGGTCTCGGGTACCCGCAATGCATTTTTTGTGGGCAACGAAGATGAGCTGGCCGCAGCCCTGGCCGGGATTGTCGCCCAGAGCGTGGTGTTCGAATCCTGCAACGACATCGATGACGACTGCGATGGTTTGGTGGACGAGGATTTCCCGTCCAAGGGGCTCCCCTGCGATGACGGGGGAATCGGTCCGTGCCGCGGGACGGGAAACTACCAGTGTCGCGCCGATTTTACCGGTGTGGAGTGTGTCATTACCACCGCCGGAGCGACAGCGATAACTGAAATCTGCGACGGGATTGACAACAACTGCAACGGCCAGGTCGATGAGGGCCTCAACTGCCAGACCGAGTGTGTCCCCTCGGGGCCGGAGGTGTGTGATGGCATCGACAACAACTGTAACGGCGCAATAGATGAGGATGATCCTCTGCTCAATCTCCCCTGCGGAGAAGGGGAGGGGGTCTGTGAGCCGGGAGTCTGGATCTGCGCCGGTGGCACCATGGTGTGCCTCGGTGGCGTTGAGGCCTCCGACGAGATGTGCAACGGGCTCGATGACGACTGCGACGGTGCCATCGATAACGACGCTCCCTGTCCCCCGAGCTACTGGTGCATCGAGGGTGGCTGTCGCATCGCCTGCGCCGATGGGGAATTCCCCTGTGGCGGAGGTGCCGTGTGTACGGAATATGTGCTGACTGACGAGACCGTCAACGTTTGTATGCCCACCGCTTGCTCCGCCTGTGAACCCGGGGAAATCTGCGTGAACGATCAGTGCGTGGACCCCTGTGAGAATGTGGAGTGCGAGGAAAACGAGACATGTGTGCTCGGTGTGTGCCGGGACTGTCACTCCCTGGGTTGCCAGGGAGGCCTTATCTGTTACGACGGAGAGTGTGTGGAGGATCCATGTGGTGCTGTCTCCTGTGATCAGGGCGAATATTGCGCCGGCGGCACCTGTGTGCCCCTCTGCTACGATGAGCTTTGCCCCTCGGGCAAGCTCTGCAATGAGCAGGGTGAGTGCGTAGTTGATCCCTGCGCTGATGCGGAGTGTGAATCCACGGAGTACTGCTCCGACGGTACCTGCCTGACCAACCCATGTCCATCGGTTTACTGCGAGCCCGGCAAGGTCTGTATCCCCCCAGGGGAGTGCGTGGCGGATCCCTGCGATCTGATTGTCTGTCCCCTCCAATCGGCGTGTCAGGTTGATGTTGCCGGATCCGGGCGATGCGTCTCCGACAGCCTCCCCATACGGCCGGAGGAGATTACCGGCATGGGCGGTAACGGCTGCTCCTGTGACGCGGGGCAGGGCAATCCGGAGCCTTCGTTGCTGCTCCTGCTCATGGCACTTGTTTCACTGCTTGTGATTCGCAAGGGAGGTGTCGCATGAGAACACCCACTCTTTGGCTTCTGTTTCCAGTCCTCTTCCTGTTTTCGTGTAATGTGACCACCTTTGTCATTGACCGTGACGGAGGGTCTGGCAGTGACGCGGATGTTATGGATCCCGACGGGGGCGACGGGGGAGATGGCGGCAACGACTCGGGGCCGCCCTGTATTTTGCCGGGGACCGAAGAGGTGTGCAACGGTCTCGATGATGATTGCAACGGTTTTATTGATGATGGCAATCCTGGTGCGGAAGACGCGCTTTGTGGTGAAGGGACGACCGCAACCGAGTGTGATGAGGGTGAATGTGGCTGTGG
>JAHJLU010000192.1 GCA_018821745.1 Myxococcota bacterium
AGCCACTTGACAAGCCCCAGACCCTCACCGAATCCCTGGCATCCATTGGCACCGCCGTTGCCGCATCCACATTTCTTGGGAGCACCGCCCTGCTCATGAACAGCTCCCAACTGGCCAGCACCACGCTGCTGCCTTTCTCCAGAGACGCCTTCCGGAGGTACAACCGCTGGGTCGCCGACACATGGTGGGGCTGGTGCGTGTCCATTGGCAAAGAACTCTACGGCGTCAAACTCCTCTACTCCGGCGACGAGATTCCCGAAAAGGAGAACGCCATTGTCTTCTCCAACCACCAGCAGATGACCGACACCACGTTCCTCATGTTCTTCGGAAAGGACAAGGGGCGCCTGGGTGACATGAAATACTTCGCCAAGTACCCCATCAAATACGTCCCCGCCGTGGGCTGGGGCATGCGGTTCATCGACTGTATCTTCGTAAAGCGGGACTGGGCCAAAGACGAGACCTCCATCCGCGAGACCTTCGAGCGTTTCACACGGGACAAGATCCCCCTGTGGCTCGTGAGCTTTGTGGAGGGTACCCGGATCACCCCCACCAAACACGAGCGCTCCATCGAGTACGCCCGCACCCAGAATCTGCCCGAGCTGCGCCACGTCATGGTCCCCCGGACCAAGGGTTTTGTGGCCTCGGTCACGGGGCTTCGGGACCATGTCACCGCGGTCTATGACATCACCATCGGGTATCCCGAAGGCGTCCCCACCCTGTGGCAGTACGTCCGTGGCATGGCCCGGGTCGCTCACATGCACATCCGCCGCTTCCCCATCGCGGAGCTTCCCACAGACAGCGACGCCCTCGCCCGGTGGGTCCTTGACCGTTTTGTGGAGAAGGATGCCCTCCTCGATGAATATTACCGAACCGGCACCTTCCCCGGATCTTCGGGACCTGCAAAATGAGATGCACCATCACCCGGACCGCCGAGATCCCGGATCAATACAAGCTGGCCCGGTACAGCCGCGCCCCCGAGCTTGGTCCCCGGCTGCTCTTCTTCTCCGGCGGGAGTGCGGCCAGGGATCTCAGCGCCATCCTCCCCGGCTACACCCATAACTCCATCCACCTCATGACCGCCTTCGACTCCGGCGGCTCCAGCGCCGTGATCCGCAAGGCGTTCAGCATGCTCAGCGTGGGCGACCTGCGTGCCCGGCTTATGTCATTGGCGGACCAGACCGTCACGGGAGCGCCCCACATCTTCCGCCTCTTCGCCTTCCGTTTCCCCGCGACCCAGGACAACAACGCCCTCCTGGTACGCCTCAAAGACATGATCGACGGGGAAGATCCCCTGGTGGCCGCCATAGAAGAGCCCATGCGGAATATCATCTGTTCCCACCTCCACTATTTTCACCGGAAAATGCCCCAGGGCTTTGATCTGCGGGGCGCCTCCATCGGCAATCTCATTCTGGCGGGGGGCTTCCTCAACAACAACCGCAACATCAACCCCGTGCTCTTTTTATTCTCCAAGCTGGTGGAGGTGAGGGGCCACGTGCGCCCCGTCACCGATGGTTTCTACCACCTGGGAGCCCACCTGGGCGATGGAACCACGGTCGTGGGACAGCATCTGCTCACGGGCAAAGAGGTCGCGCCCATTACCGCTCCCATTGCGCGACTCTTCCTCAGCGAGGACGGCACCTCCGAGATGGCGGTTCCACCACCCGCTGCGGCGAAAATACCCCCGCTCCTGGGTGACGCGGAGTGCATTGTCTACTCCCACGGCAGCTACTACACGTCGATTCTGGCCAACCTCCTGCCCGGAGGCATTGGAAAGGCCATCGCCCGGAGCGGCGCCCCAAAGGTCTACATTCCCTCCATGGGGGTCGATCCGGAACAACTGGGCATGACCCTCTCCTCAAGCGTTGCAGGCATTCTGGCAGCGCTCAGACGGGACTGCCCCGAGGCGGCGACCCCCGATCTGCTCAATATCATTATCATCGACTCACGGAGCGGCACCTATGGGGTTCCCCTCGACACCACCGCCGTCAGGGAGATGGGCATCACCGTCCTCGACCTCCCCCTGGTAACTGAGCAAAGTTCCCCCTGGCCCGACCCGAAGATCCTGGCACAAACCCTCTTATCCCTCACATAGCAGCACATGATATACCCACTGTATTACATCATCCCCGCAGTTCTCACGGTCCTGGCCCTTTACTCCCTGGGTCACTACAACCTCTACCGCCTGCTCTCGCCGCTCCTGGGCAAAAAACCCTGGCAGCGACGCCTCTTCATCGGGGTGGCCATTTTCCTGTGGTCCTCCCCCTTCACCGTGGCGCTCCTCTCCCGCCTGACCATTCCCGCTCTGACCCCCGCCATCGCAATGACCGGGTACGTTTGGCTGGGGTTTTTCATCATCCTCACCGTCCTCTCCATGGTCTTTCACCTGGGGGTCCTTCTGGTTTGGCTGCTGAACAGAGCGCGCCGCGGCAAAAAACCACTGCGCCTGCCCCATGTGCAGCGTGCGCTGCCC
>JAHJLU010000193.1 GCA_018821745.1 Myxococcota bacterium
ATATCTCCGTAAAAAAACATGGAGATGGTGGGATTCACCGTCAGGTAGTCGAAATAATACTCCTCGATGCGTTTAGGATCATCTTTGGAGACCACACCCCGCTTCATCAGCGCGTGGGTATGCTCCGCCGCAGTCCTGACGGGACCAAGATACCCCTGGACCTGTTCCTTGACCACCCGGGCGTTCTGGTCGATGAGGTCCTTTGAGAATTGCAGCAGGGAGTCCCTGGCCGAGAGGTAAGAGATCACCGATAACAGGATGGAGGTCACCAGGATCAGACCGGACAGCGCGAGACCTATGGTCAACTTGAGCGTTGGACGAAATTTGTTCATGATGGCTCATATTGCACGAAAAGGCACCCCTTGACCACCCAAAATTCCCGACTGGTTCCACTGGTCCCTTACACTCTGCAAACCCTTTTCTCACCTGTCATACCCGGCTTGTTGCCATTACAATTACTCTTAATTCTCTTTTATCTCTCCGCGGGTCACAATGATGACCGTGCTCGTGGGCGTTCTCTGCAGCACCATAAGGCTCACCGTGTGGCGGCCTTTTTTCACCAGGAGCGTCCGGGAGGTAGCAGGACCCGTGGTCTTTTTGATCTTCCAGCCATCCCTGTTCAGTTGCTTTTTGACCTGACCCAGGACCGTCCCCTGGGGCCTCGGGTAGTAAACCGACAGCATGGTTTTTCTCATGGATTCTGGGCCATATGGATTGCCACCCGCTGGAATCCGAACCCCGTGGAAATCATCGAGCTTGAGGGGAACACCTCCTGCTGATGCTCCGGACCGGCTCCAGGCTGATCCGTTCCAGAAATATGTGTGGGCGGCAAAACCGGCGCGCTCCCTTCCACCAAACAACACCAGTTTTTTTGCTTTGGGTGAGTAGGCCATGGCGTGCATGCCGCGACCACTTGGACCCGTGGACACCTTGCGCCTGCTCCACCTGCGGCCGTTCCACTCCCAGGTGTCGTCATGAACACCACTGTTGCTGATCCCGCCAAACAGCACCACCCGCTTGTGAGAAGCATCATAGGCCATGGCGTGCGTTCCGCGGGCGCTGGGGGCAGTCTTTGTGGCCTGCTGCTTCCAGTTTTTCCCGTCCCACATCCAGGTGTCGTTCAAGAAGCCGTTCTTGCCACGCCCGCCAAAAAGGACCACGCGTTTGCGTGCCGGATCGTAGGCCATTGCAAGCATACCACGAGCACTGGGGCTCCTCGCGGGCTTCAACTGTTTCCAGTTTTTCCCGTCCCAGACCCAGGTATCATCCTTGATAACCCCGCGCCCGTACCCGCCAAACAGCACCACCCGGCGCCGGGCCTTGTCATAGACCATAGCGTGGGTTCCCCTGGGACTGGGGCTGGTCTTCGGGTGACGCTTTATCCACGTTTTCCCGTCCCACTCCCAGGTGTCTCCCAAATCCATCTTTCCCGATCCGCCCCCGAAAAGCACGATCCGACGCCGGGCCGGATCATAGGCCATGGCGTGGTAGTGGCGCGCACCGGGGCTTGCCTTTGGATGGCGCTGAGCCCACTGGCTGCCATCCCACACCCATGTATCTCCCAGACGCGTTGTACCATTGTCTCCACCAAAGAGGACTATCTGGCCACGGCCGTCATCATGGGCCATGGCATGTCCATAGCGCAAACTGGGAGCGGCACACACCATCCAGAGTCCTGCCATTGTGGCGATCCACATAACTTTTTTCACGTATGACTGTATTGCAGACATTATCATTCTCCTCACAGGTTTTGATTCTCATAACGCATGTATTGCACGGACAATAACAGCATTTTTTTATTGCTGTCGAGGGGGAAGCGCCAACAATATCTTCAGAGCCTACCGATACCCAAAGGATTGCAAGGTTTTCGCGGACAAAGACCTCACCCCCGGCGACTACATCGAAAACCCCTGATACACGAAGAACGATATAACTCTCCATAGTAAAGGTGTTTTAACAGCCATGAGGCCCATGCTTGGAAAAATTCTGAACCCCAGTTTATCTTTCCTTCACAAACACGATTTGGGTAGTTTTCCTACTGTATAACAGATGATTTTGCATACTATAAATCATTAACATAACTCCACAATCTCTTTGTATCTTGGCAATTTTGTGATACTCTTTGAGAGGTACTGCATTTTTTTCAATTCGTGCATATTCGGAATTGAAAGATAAACTATTCTGATTCTGGTTTGGCTTCCTCTGCATGGTGTCCACTGTTTTGCTTTTTTTAATCAACAGTCGAGCTATTGCAAAGGGTTCACTTAATCTGAGTTCGTGTGGTCTTTCATTTTCGGTGGTTTGTATCTGCCCTTGGTCCCGCAATGTACATACTAAAGGAACTCAGGGTGGCATCGCATGTCTTGGCTTTTATACTGAGTTAAATTGCTACACTGCAGCGTCTTCATTTTTTACGTGACGCCAGATGATGCTGAGGTTGTGTAGCTCTTTTGTGAGGCACCCATGTTTTGTTCTACATTCTCTCTCCAAATTAAAATCCCTAGATACCTGGTTTCTATGGCACTATTTATGGTTTTGCTGTCCAGTTGCGGGGATTGGGAGGGAGATGGTCACTATCCTCGCACTGTTGATGATCTTTGTCCTGGCGATGCTCCTCCAGCCACTCTCAATCAGGGAGTGTGTGCCGGAGCCATCCAGATATGTACTCAAAACGGTGATGGGTCATGGTCATGGGCGGATCCCTCTTTCTCTGACATTCCAGGCTATGAGACCAATGAGTTGAGCTGTGATGGTTTAGACAACAACTGCGACGGCTCCACTGATGAGCCTTTTCCGACCTTGGGGGCTTCCTGCGGCACGGATGTGGGCACCTGTGTTTCCGGCACCAACATCTGTAACGGTACGCAAGACGGCGTGGAGTGCAGTGGTTCTGTTGGACCAGTGCCAGAAGTCTGTGACGGTCTCGACAACGACTGTGACGGTGTGAATGACAACGGCATCGCCACGCTCAACTGGTATCCCGATGTCGATGGTGACACCTACGGTGACATGACCGCCGCACCAGTCGCAAACTGCGCCAACCCCGGCGGCATGGTCAACGACAACACCGACTGCAACGACGCAGCCGCAGCGATAAACCCGGCAGCAACTGAGATCTGTGACGGCA
>JAHJLU010000194.1 GCA_018821745.1 Myxococcota bacterium
ATGCGCTTTGTGAAGAGATCCTTCATCTGGAAGGCCGTGTAAACCGGGTAGTGCAGATCAGTGATGTGTCCTATGAGCATTTCTCGTGACATGGTTTGAACTCTTTCGGGCAAGCCTACCCCTGGGCTTCCAGATCCTTTCTCCATTTGTGGACAGCCACCCAGAACTCATCTCGCTCCAGTTTGTTAAGAACGATCCATCCGAGGAACATGTACGCACACATGTAAAATAGCAGAATATCCCAGAAAAATCGCCGATAGAAGAGGGCCTGTAGAATGGAGGTGGCGTAGGCAAAGACTACTATGGCCACAACCCAGCGCTGCAGGCGACGTCCATGGTGACTGACGAAGGGAAAATCCGTAAGGAGGCCATAACTGACTCCCATAATCAGGACCGCCCCAAACCACTGGGGGTGGGGTATGTATTTGATAAACTGACTGTTGAGGACCGCAAAGATCACCATGGTGGCAATGGGCCGGGGGAGCCCCTTCCAGCAGAAATGATAGGAGAAGGGGACGGCCGTGTTGCGGGCGTGCCGGATTGACCCGGCAGCAATGATAACAAACGACATGGAGGCTGCCAGGAAGATATTGTACTCCCGGAAAAAACTGAAGACGATGAAAGCCGGTGCGATACACTGGGCCAGGTGGTCAGTAATGGTGTCGAAATCGGAACCGAATTTATTGGATCGGTTGGTGAGCCTTGCAACCACACCATCCAGGGAATCCCCCAGGATAAAGCCAGCCATGACCGCATAGGAGGCATCGACGGGCCGTCCAAGGAAGGCCAGCACCACACCGCCAACACCACCGGCGAGGTTGACAAGGGTGAACAGATCCTTCAACCCGAACCCCTTTCCAAAGATACGGTTGAGCACGCGGTCGGGGGGCTTGAGAATGGATGAAAGGATGGAAGTTATGCTCATAAATAAATCCCCAGGGATGCATAGGCAACCACGGAATCAAGGTCACCGCTCACTTCTCCCGAGTTGGTATAAGAGAGGAGCCTGCAAGCCGAAGCATTCCGTTCCATGGCCCAGCACAGGGCCGCTGTGGAAGGAATAATCCCGCACATGGAAATGTTTTTTTCACGAACAGTGTTGTACAAGCCATGGGGATCCATGGCCAGAGCATGCTCCAGCGCCATGTGATCCAGTTCATGGGCCTTGCGGGCACTCACGAAATGGGACATATCCGTGGAAGCGATGAGGAGCACTCCCGAAGAGGAGAGGTCCCCGGTCACCACTTGGAGGGCATGGGCAAACCGCTCAATGATCTCGAAAGTGAGAAACGACAGTGTCACGGGCAGGATGGTCACGTCGGGGCGCAGCCGCATCAGGAAAGGCAGATGGACTTCCAGGGAATGCTCTCTCAGGTGGGCCAGGTCATCAATCGATCCGATACCCCCCAGCTCGCTGTGGAGCGCGAAGGCACGCTCCTGGTCTACTGGGATATCGCCAAGAGGTGTTTCCCAGCCCGAATGCCCTGAAATTGCGATGGAAGAACCAAGGCCGGTGTGATTGGGGCCCAGGAGCACTACCAAAGGCGGCACATGTGAAAGAGATCCGTAGAAAACACCGGCGCACTTGCCAGAATAGAGATACCCTGCATGGGGAACAAATCCCGCGAGGGGTTGCTCACCTTTGGAAACACCCAAAAGACACGCATCCACCTCCTTTTCAAGGCGGACAGCATCGCCGGGATAAAACTGGCCCGCGACAGCAGATTTTCTCACTGAGCCCATTTGCGCACTCCTGGCAGGTTAGTTACAATTATTTGGCTTTTTGGTCAAGAAGCAAAAGGGGAAGCAATGGGGGAAGCCTCCAGTCCCCAGGGTCTGAGATTACTGTGACCTGGATTCCCCAGGAGAATCTGTCACCACAACCTCGCCCGCGTCGGCCAGGAGCTCCACTCCCTGACCGTTCAACAACCGGGAGCAGGCATCATTGACACCAACGACAGTGGGAATCCCCAGCTCCATGGCGATGATAGCACCATGACTGAGGCGCGAGGGAGATTCCAGGATGAGCCCGGCGGCGTTGGCAACCAGCAGTATGTCCTGGGGCGTCAGGGAGTGAGCCACAATAATATCCGTATCGTTTGCGAGCCGGTGGTTATTATGGAGCACCAGTGACGTTCCCTTCGCGTACCCGGGCACCAGGGTTGTCCCCTTCAGCGCCCTTTTTTCCCTGACGACACTTCTCGCGGCAGCCACTCCGTCAATATACTGAGCCGGCACTCGAAGTCGCCTCTGCCGGCGGATGAGCTTCTTGCGGGCGGGGATCTTGAAGCAGTGGCTTTCGGGAGTGCTCAGCAGCTCATCCAGGGTGAGGAAGAAGACGTCGTGATCTGTATCTAGGAAACCTGCTTTTCCCAGATCCGCCCCCACCGCAACGACCATCTCCCGAAGAAGAAAGAGTGCACGGGCGAAGAGCATATCATCGGATTCACCCGGATGGAGGCGTTGCGATCCCGGGGCGATATCCCCTCCCAGCAGGGACCGGACAAAAGTGAGCACCATCTCTTCATGGTCACGATAAAGCGGTGCACCAATATCCCAATACATGGGGAGCACTCCAAGATAATTCATGATCATCTCGAAAAGTTCTCTCTCCAGATCGGAGGAATCCACCCCCATCTCGCGGACCATCCCCATGAGACGGTGGGCGGTGAGCAGGAGCGCGTTGGTCCCTGGGCGACCGTGTGAAGAATGAGCAGGGGCGGAGGAAGAGAGATACCCGCATGCGAAGCGGGAGAAGGCATCCACCCTGGCTTTCAGGGTTTCTGCCTCGCCGATTTCCATGAACAGATCCTCAAGATATTTCGTTTTGCGTTCACAGGGTTCGCACACTTTCTCGTAGATGTACCCGTTCCACACCGCGATACGGGGAAAGCAGGTGCGCTGGATGTGATTGACGAGCGACTGGTGCAGCGGCGAGAGCGGCAGGGGGTTGTGGGCGACATCCTGATTCCAGGTACCCCGGACCATGGCCTGAGGCAAAGGCTCCGAGAGCTCGGGGATGCTCCTCGCCTGCAATATCAGCAGGGTACCGTCGGTCTGAACACCCCACTCTATATCCACCAGCGGCCAACCAAAACTCTCGCGGATTTTCCTGCCATAGAGGGAGAGGAGGGTGATATTTTCTTTCCCCGGAAAATAGGGGAGCGCATTGAAATCGTTGTGCCCGGAAGTGACAGCCCCGGGAGGGCCCCATTCAATGGCGTATCCTGTTCGCGTGAGGGGATCGGGTGAGAAGAACACACCCGATGTTACAAACTCTATGTAGGGCTGCACAATAAAAGACGGCGCGCTGATTTTCACCCCGAGGCGGGTTGCATAATCCACAGCCGTCACGGGAACATTCATGTTGGACGCCATAAAATCCAGGGCCTCTGTCAGCGAATGGAGAGGGCCCGAACTCTTGAACAGCCCCGCGAAACTCGACCCGAGGGCATCTTCAGTCAGGGTAGAGGACCGAATAATCCATGGAAAATCCAAGGTATTTTTAATGCCCCCTAGCACACGAAGGGCGTCGTCTCCACCCTTGCTCCGAACCAGATGAAACCCGGGGAGAACCGGGAGCGCCATCCGGGCCAGCTTCCCCAGAGTTATTCCCTTGTTGCCGCAGTCCGGGCCGGGATTGCTGAGGGGAAAGGCGGTGATGGGGCCCATGGTCAGGTTGCCTCTTGAAGATCCGTGGATATTTTGTGGAGCACACCGTTGATGAAGCGCTTGCTTTTCTCGCTGCCATAGATTTTTGCCAGCTCGACGGCCTCATTGATGACCACGGGAACAGGCGATTCAAGATACACCATCTCAGCAACTCCCATCCGCAGTATCGCCAGGTCCACACCATCCATGCGTTCGACGCGCCAGTTGTGGCTGGCTCTGTTGATGTGGTCATCAATGGCCTGCTTGTGCTGCTTGATAATATTTAGAATATCCTCTGTAAAAACGTTGTCCTCCTCACCCTCCAAAGGATAAAGTTCCCGGAACTCTTCCCTGGTGGGCGAATTGGACTGGGGAGAGGTCGCACAAGCTTCTGCATACAGAAGCTGGATAAGCCTTTCCCTGCTTATGCGGCGCCGTTTTTTCATACCAGTTCACCGTAAAGATTAATCATCTCTATCAGATTCCGAGCGGCTTCAAAGCCCTTGTTCCCTGCCTTCGCGCCGGCTCGGTCCAGGGCCTGGTCCATGGTGTCAGTGGTAAGGATACCCATAATCACAGGGATCTTTGCGTTCATGGAGACGTGGGCGACGCCCTTCACTGCTTCGGCACTCACATAATCAAAATGGGGGGTCTCACCCCGGACCACGGCACCCAGCGCAATGACCCCGTCATAGGTGCCCGCCTGCA
>JAHJLU010000195.1 GCA_018821745.1 Myxococcota bacterium
CTGTAGATTTCATAACGCGGCATCACATCATCGTCAACGATGATCTGCTATTAAAGTGTGTGCCGCTGCGATGGTGAAGAAGATAAAGAAGAACCGATCACTTGTTTTGTTTGTGATCATCACTCGATGGTACAAAACATCGATCATTGTAAGTGGCCTTACCCCATCTTGGCAGACAGTTTTTAATGCTGCCAAGGCGGTCTCATCAACGTACGAATCTGCGATATTTGATTTGTGGGGCAGGGAGAATTGTGGCCGCCGCCATGGGTAGGCCAGTGGCTTGACGCCTGCGGGGATTCGAGTCCTCGGGAAATTTCCCCGCAGGGGGGGTTAGAGGTCGTCTACGGAGAGGATGTAGGGGGTGCAGTGGAGGAGGGGGGTGTCGCCGTCGAGGCCCACCTTGATGTAGAAGTTGCCCGTGGAGCCGGCGATGTCCATGGTGATGGTGTTGCCCGGCTGCACGGTCCGGCAGGTCCAGTTGCCCTCGTTGGTGTCCCCCGCGCCGGAGACGCAGAAGTAGTGGGGCAACGACGCGCTCATGACCTGCAGGGAGACCGTGAGCTCCACCACGCATCCCCATATCTCGTCGATGTAATGGAAGTAGTAGTAATCCTCGTGTCCCTGGCCCTTGAGGTCCGAGGGGATGAGCGCTGAGGTCATGCGCAGGGCCAGGCCGCAGTCGGTGCCGCCGCCCATGTAGTAAGCTGAGTCCGTGTCGGTGCCCCCCATCTGGTCGTCGTCGCACTCACAGCCGTCCCGGGGATCGTCGTTGGCGTCGTAGTAATCGGGGGCGCACAGGAGGGAACAGCGGCCCTCCTCGCACACGGGGGTGGTCCCCAGCATCCCCTCGCCGGCGCACCGGTCGTTGCACATGGAGCAGTGGTCCACGGTCCCGAGGAGCCCCTCGTCTTCGTTGCCGTCGCAGTTGTTGTCCAGGCCGTCACAGATCTCGGGGCCGGGCATGGTGGCGTTGCACACGGTCCAGCCGCCTGCGCCGGTGCAGGTCTTGATGCCCGTGCACTGCCCAAAGGTGTTTTCCAGGGTGCAGGTCCGGATGATCCCGGTTTTCATGGAGTTGCAGGTGCAGTCATCGGTGTCGGGGACGCAGAGTGTGCCGTCAAGGCGGGTCTCGCAGGTGTAGCCCGTGGGGCAGTCGTCCAGCTCGCAGTCGCGCAAGCAGTAAGAGTCTCCCCCGAAGAGGATGCATTTCCCCGCGATGTCTTCACACTGCCCGTCACTTGAGCAGCTCTGGCAGGTGCGCTCGGGGTCGTTGGGGCGGCAGAGGCCGTGGCTCCTGTCCTCAAACTGGGGATCCACGGCGCAGAAGAACCCCTCGGGGCAGTCCCCCGCGCCACCGCAGTAGCGGGTGCAGCCCATGGCTCCCTCCATGTCGATGCAGCGCTGGCTCTCGCACGCCGACGCCGTGGCGCAGGCCTTGCGGAAGTCGCTCACTTTGCCGTAGTTGATCCCGCCCGAGGAATCATCGCAGGAGGCAGGGGGAAAGCTCAGAAAGAACGCTATGGTGACGAGACGGGACAATTTCATGATTTCTCCGTAAGGGGGAAGGCACACATCAGGGAACGGCAACTTAGTAGTGGCAGGCCCACAAATCAAGCAATATTCACCGGTGAGAATACTTTTTTTATGACGCAACGCATTAAGATGATTGGTGTTCAGTGTGGCGATTGTTGCTGCTGGATACACTGTGAGCGCTCCCGGGAGAGACGGAAATTTACCCGGATGAAAAAATATCCTTGCTTTGCAGGCGTTTCATACTAATTCGGTTTTAAGGAAATTTTTACTGGCAATCACAGATAGTATCTGATGTACTCAGTGTGTGCATGGTCGGCCTCACTTGAATGCCCCCATGACGCACCAAATGCGTGGAGGAGAACGTTGAACGTCGAGATTCAAGAGGTTCCCAGGGCCCTGGCTCGGGATATGGTGCTCAATTTTCTGGAGGACAACAAATCCTACCTGAAGAAGTATATCCATAGCCTGCTCCACGGTGAGCTGCGGGAAGATCTGTTCAGTGTTTCCAAGACCCTGTTCAAGGACCGGGCCATGGAGTTTCATGAATTTCATGAAATCGAAGAGGTGGTGGACGAGGTCATCGGCGAGATGCTCTCCTCCGAAGGCCAGGGCTCCCAGGAGCTCAGGACCAACCGCTCCATCGAAGACAACTATTTTGCCGGCCTGGCCCCCGAAGATCTCTTTGAATACATCGACAAGCTCTACGAGCGCTATCATGAGCTGGGGGGCGACGAGGACGAGATCAACAGAGAGAACGTCCCGGCGCTCATGCGCGTGATAATGATCCTCTCCAATATCTTCGAGCACGAGCTCAAAGACTTCGACAACGCCTACGAGACCCTCATGAACGGGTTCGATATCGAGCCGGGCAACCGGGATATCCTCAAGCGTCTGGTGAACCTCTCGGGCAAGATGTCCTTCGGTGAGCAGCTGGTGGACACCTTCGAGAGCATCTCCGAGGTGATGGAGGATCCCAAGACCCGCTCCGATCTCCTCTACAGCGCGGGGCGGGTCTACCTCGAGGTCATGGGTGACGCCCAGAGCGCCAAGATAGTTCTCCATCTGGCGCTGGAGCACAACCCGGGGAATCGTCGGGCGCGCAACCTCCTGGAGCTGGTCTCCATTTAAAATAATTAAAGTTACAATTGGGGGGGATTTCTCCTGCTGCTTCCAGCTGCTTCGCACCATTTGACTTTCATTCCTGGGCCTTCCCGGCCCAGACCCGGCCAACGTGGAATTCCGCCACGTTGGATAGCGGACCCAGGAACCCGATGGTTCCCGGGACCTTCCGATCGCCGGGATACCCGGACCCGCTTGATAAACCCCTCCAACTCCACAGCTTCTCAACTATAATAGAAATAAAAGTGGAGTTGGAGAACCGTTGCAAACACTCAATGGTAATCCCGAGTACAAACTGATAAATGAGAGATTGGATAAATGAGAGATTGGATAAATGAGAGATTGGAGAAGTGAGGGGATATTTCATGGTGAAGCAATTGGGGTGAATATGGGGGGCTTGGGGTCGTCTTTTCAGCTGTGGATCATTTCCCCGGATTTCTCCCGGTGGCGGGGGCAAAGTGGGGAAGGGCTCAGGGTGACTCGATGAAAATATTATTGTATTCCTTGATTGTCGTCGTGGTTTTGGCTGCGTGGGTGACCGAAGCCCGGGCGGGCAGCTACAGTGATGAATTTAAGAAGGGGACCATCGCCATGGAGTATTCCGTGGGAATCGGTGGATGCCTGGGCGAAAACTGTGTCCGTCCCACACCCTCCTTATCCATGGATATTGGCTTCGCCATTTTTCCCCGATCCTTTGTGGCCATTATCCCGACCTTCTCCTTCGCCCTCCTGGGGACCGACTATTCACCACCGGAGAAGGGATATGCCTACACTTCGGGGACGCTCATCATGCCAGGCGTGCGGGTGGAGGTCCGGCACAAGGTGAACAAGGCTATGGTGGTCAGCGTGTACAGTGGCGCCGGCATGGCATGGTACTCCAAAACGGGGGTGCAGGAGAACATGGTCTCCGACACCATCAAGAGTGATTTTGGGAGTTTTGTGCAGCTGGGGTTCGGCGTGAAATACCACCTGTTCGTCCTTGAGCTCATGGCCGGTATTGGCGGCAGGCTGCACACCTGGGCGGACCAGGAAGGCCCCCTGGCCAGCTATTACATTCACCTGGGATTTGCGGTGAAATTTGTGGGGTTTTAGTCGGCTGGGCGTGGATCTCAGTAGGGCCAGAAGCCTGCGTCGTTCCACACGGACTCTCGGATGGCGCTGTCCATCTCGGAGAGCTCGTGGAGGTGGGTCTGCTCCCAGCGGGTGAGCCACTGATACAGCTCCTTTTCCTGGGGATCCAGGGTCTCGGCGGCGCGCCCGCCGTAGAGGGCCACGGCGGCCTGCTCCATGGCCATGGCGGCGCTGATGGCCGCTGCTTCGAAGCCCGCCGCTCCGATGCGGGATTTCACCTTGGCCGAGAGCACGCCGTCGGAGACCTTGCTGCTCCCCCCCATGACGCTGGGATTCACTAAAAAGGAACGGCCCACGGTGAGCTCACGGAGCTGGCTGCTCAGGATCTCTTTGTGGTTCTCCTCTTCGGTGGCCATGAGCGTGAAGAACTCTTTCACATCGGCGTCCGCAGCCTGGTCAGCTACGGTGCGGTAAAAATTCTCGCCGCGCATCTCGAGGAGGATGGCGCTCTTTAATACTTCGATTGCTTTCTCGCTGGTCATTTCATTTCCCCTTTTCCAAAGAGGTATCCGCAGATGGATACGCCAGATGTTGCCGGGGAGCAGACCCGCTCCACCGACCAACAGACCATACCCGATAACAGCCTTGAGGGAAAGCAGAACCATCATTGCGCCGTCAGCTTTGTGGTTGTGGGGCAAGGGAAAAGCGACTATCCTTATAAGATAGGCGTATCCTCTTCACCTTCTCCCAAGGAGTGCCCCATGATCCGTCATTTTCATTTTCTTCCACTGATTATGTTGCTGCTCACCCTTGGGGCTTGTTCCGATGGCAGTTCGCAATGTGACGCCTCGGATCCCGAATGCTCCAATGTGCCCAAGGAAAACGTGGTGCTCCTCTATGGCAGTCCCACATGTGGCATCTGCACCTCCCTCGACTCGGGGCTCAATGCCAACTACATCGACCACGTCTTCCTCGATGTGAACGAAGACATGGAGGCCAACCAGGCAATGCACGACAAGATGGCCGAGGCATATCCCGGGGAGCAGGTGCTCATTCCCGTGGTCGATGTCAACGGGGTCATCCTCCGGCAGCCTTCCGTCCTCCAGGTGAAGAAATATCTGTGGGAAAATCAGGAGACCAACTGAGCCGACCGGCGCCCAAACTATTTCTCGGCAAATTCAGTGCAAAATCATGGGGGGCGCGCTATACTCTCCACACATAGGAGGACATCATGCGTACTCTCACCCTTATCTCGGTTCTGCTGTTTTCTTTTTCTTTTTTGGCCTGTGACGACGACGGCGGCACCGCCAACGAGGTGTGTAACAACGCCACCGACGACGACGGCGACGGGCTCATTGACTGCGATGATCCCGACTGTATGTCCTGGAGCGGCTGCCAGACCAACAATGTCAACAACACGAACAACGTGAACAATGTGAACAATACCAACAATGTCAACCCCGTGTGCGGCAATGGAACGGTGGAGGGCGATGAGGATTGTGAGGGCTCTGACCTCAACGGGGCAAGCTGTCTGAGTCTGGGCTACACCGGTGGTACGCTGGGCTGCTCCGAGGGATGTCTCTACGACGAGTCCGCCTGCGAGGTCCCGGTTGACTGTGGCAACGGCTCCATTGACAACGATGAGGAGTGCGACGGCACAAACCTGCAGGACCAGACCTGCCAGACCCTGGGCTACCATGGCGGGACGCTGTTCTGCACCAACGCCTGCCAGTTGGACACCAGCTCCTGTGAGGAGTCCGGATCCTGTGGTGACGCCATAATCCAGGGCTCCTTCGAAGAGTGCGAGGGGGCGAATCTCAATGGCGAAACCTGTACAAGTCAGGGGTTTTCCGGTGGAACCCTAGCCTGCAGTGACGAGTGTGCCTTTGACTATGGCAGCTGCATCTCCAATGCGGTGTGCGGCGACGGCAGCGTGGAGATGCCCGAAGATTGCGAGAGCGGAAATCTCAACGGAGAATCCTGTATCACCCTCGGTTATTACGGCGGGCTCCTGGGTTGCCTCTCGGACTGTTCCTTCAACCTCGTCTCCTGTGAGGGTGCCGGGCGCTGTGGCGACGGGACGGTTCAGTCCAGTTATGGCGAAGAGTGCGATGGATCCAGTCTCGCCGGGCAGACCTGCGAGTCCCTGGGGTACTATGGCGGGAACCTCCTGTGCGGCGGCTCCTGCGGGTTTGATCTCAGCGACTGCGCTGCTGCGGGCCAATGCGGTGACGGTGTGGTTCAGAGCTCCCAGGGAGAAATCTGCGACGGCAGCAGTTTCGGGACCAACACCTGCGCCACCTTCAGTTTCGCCTCGGGATCCCTCGTGTGCAACACTGACTGCAGCGCCGACTACAGTGGCTGCACCGGGCTCACCGTCTCCGTGGTGCAGGGAGGCAAGGATCACACCTGTGCGCTGGGCACTGCGGGGAACCTCTTCTGCTGGGGCTACGGCCCTCTGGGGCTCCCCGGCGCCGGCGCGACCAGCACCACACCCATTGTCAGCCAGATGCCCGCCGGCGTGACCTTTACCACTTTGGCTGCGGGGACCATCCACAACTGTGCCATCGACACCGCCGGCAAGGCCTGGTGCTGGGGTGACGCCAACGACGGCAAGCTGGGTATCGGCGGTGGCGGC
>JAHJLU010000196.1 GCA_018821745.1 Myxococcota bacterium
GATCTTCCTGGGTGGCGTGCGCAGTGAGGGCGATAATCGATATCCCATGATGGAGGACGTCACTTTCAGGGTCTCTGATGATGGTTGTCGTTTTGATTCCATCCATGACAGGCATCTGGATGTCCATGAAAACTCCGTCAAAGGTTTTTTCCTTGAGGAGGGCAAGGGCTGCTGCCCCATGTTCTGCCACAGTGACCACACAGTTGAGGCGGGACAGGAGACTCGCCTGGAGTTTCGCATTCACGGGGTTATCCTCGACCATGAGGATGTTGAGCGTTCGGTCCGGTTGCCATGTGCTCCGTGAAAGGGAATTCTCCGAAGCGCTCTCGGCGGGCTGTGTTGCGAGGGAGGTGAGGAATTCCATGAGTCGGCTTGTTCTCACGGGTTTGTCCAGGTACCGTGTATAGCCCGCGCTCAGTATCTCCCCGGGCGAGGTTCGTGGGTAATGGTATCGCAACAGCACCACTGGGGGGTGCTGGCCTGTCCGGTCTCGCAGGGTGTTGCACGCAGACTCCCATCCCGTGGTCTGGGAAATGAAAATAACCACCGGGACGGTCTGAACCGCCGGCCCCAGTGCAAGGATCAGGTCATCCATTGACTGATGGCAGGCAGCAGGGATCTGCATTCGGGTGAGATGTTCGATGAAATGAATCTCCAAGGCCGGTTTTGGGGAAAGAATGAACGCACGAAAAGCAAACCCGGGCTGAGGCTCAGGACGTGGGGACGCTTGAGATGACGCCAGGGAAGGCAACGAGAAGGAGAAGGTGGAGCCGACTCCCGGAGTGCTCTCCAGGCAGATAGAGCTGTTCAGAAGCTCGGCCAGTGATTGGGAAATGGCAAGCCCCAGGCCGGTACCCCCATGCTCTCTGGTCATTGAATCATCGAGCTGCACAAAGGACTGAAAAATCTTCACCCTGTTCTCGCGTGCGATACCGACTCCCGTATCTTTTACCGCAAAGGTGAGGCCGGTGCCCTCTTCATCGCCTTGGCCGCGGAGGGAAATCTGGACAGTGCCTCGGGGTGTAAACTTGATGGCATTTTGAATCAGGTTATGGAGGATCTGCCGAACCTTGTCTCTGTCACTGGTGATCTTCTCCGGGAGCCCGCGTGAATAGGAAACGAGCAGGTCAAGATTCTTCCGATGGGCCTCAAGTGCGAAGGAATCGGCTGCATCTTCCAGCAGCTCAACGGGATCGAAGGTATCCAGACGCGGGACCTCGGCGCCTGACTGGATCTTGGCATAATCGAGGACATCGGTGATAACATTGAGCAAGGATTCGGAGCTGTAGGCGATTGTGTCTACAAATTCACGCTGCTCACGGGAGAGAGATGTTTCCAGGAGCAGGGAGGTCATCCCCGTAATTCCGTTGAGAGGAGTACGGAGTTCATGGCTCATGTTTGCCAGGAACTGGGTTTTTGCCTGATCCGCCGATTTTGCCAGCTCCATGGCCTGGGCAAGCTTTCGCTTCTCATCAGCCAGCCGCTCCTGCTCCAGGATCATGCCCATTTGGAAAATGAGCCGGGTTGATTCAAAGACCAGAGCCATGATGGCGATTATGAGGTAGGAAAAGAAAAATCGTGCGAAGTGGAGAGAAAACCAGGACCGATTATAGGGCCAGAGGTTTTGGGGCAGGAAAAAGTAGACAATGACACCGGTACTGAACAGTACATACAAGCCACCCTCCTTCTTGCCGAGCAGAAAAAAAGAGACCAGCGGGAATACATATATCCATAATGCCCTGGAGGGGTGCAGAGGAGCCGTGTAAAAGTGGTAAATGTTCAACAGCAGGAAGGCCAGCACCATGATCCGGAAGATGCGTTGCCCGTTTTTAGGGTTATTCAGCTGGATGCGTGTGATCAGGAGGGAGAGTACAAAGAGTCCATCCATGAGTGCCATGCGGTAGTCATGGGCTATCAGCCAGTTATACAGGCCGAAGGCAAGCACAGTGAAAGATCCGGCAAGGAAAAAATAATAGATCAGGCTTCGCCTGCGCCGTTCCTCCAGAACAATATGGGGCGCATGAAGCGGGGAAAAAATACTCCGGATGAATGGGAGGAGTGCCATATAAGGGCGCTGTTTTTAGCAACCGACCATCAGCCGATTTCGATTCTGATAGTGATGGAGACAGGTTTGTCGCCAGCAGGGATTTTAAAGGTGGTATCGCTGGACTGGGGCACCGGCTCTGGTTTCGCTTCCTTTTTTCGTGATGGGGCAGAGGTGGTCGCCGGTTTTTTCACGGGCTCGGGGAGTTCTTTCAGTGGGGAGGGGAGAGAGGGGCTCTTGCGAGCGGCTGCTTTTCCTCTGTATCCTTTTTTCGTTTCCAGTACATAATGAATTTCATCGTCTGGATCATCTGTGGGGACGATGACAAACTGCTTGTTTCCCTTGCTCATGTGTTCAACAAATTTTTGCCAGTCGCCTACACTCAATTTCTGGCTGCCGAAAAAACGAAGAATCTCTTCGCGGGTAACTTCTTTGAGTAACAGGGAATCGATAAAAGTTGCCAACAAGTTGAAGCGTTGATCCAATTCGGATTCCTGGAGTATAATGCCCTGAGACTCATCTTTGATTTCCATGATTTTTCCCTCCTTCTCGCCGTGTTTGCGAGTGGA
The DNA here is from genome assembly GCA_018821745.1 of Myxococcota bacterium. Classification (GTDB taxonomy): domain Bacteria; phylum Myxococcota_A; class Polyangia; order HGW-17; family HGW-17; genus SZUA-580. The sequence continues at coordinate 2,614 of JAHJLU010000196.1, forward strand.
ATGTTTTAATGACTTCGTTCCCTTGCCCTTAACCGCGCGACCGCCCCGGACTGCTCTTGATGCTTTGGTCACTGGAACTGACCCCTGTTCCACTACTTTATACGTGCTGCGGGGACCACGGTTCACCACGGTCTGCAGTTTGCCGCTCTCCATACCCCGAGTGAGATGTTTCAGCAGGGATGTCCAGTTTCCCGCATCAAGATTTTGGCTTTTGCAGAAGGCAATGATCTCTTTTTTGCTGATGGAGCGCTTTTTGTCCGCTGAAAAATGTTCAAGAACAGCAGCCGCAACTTTGTTGTAATCGGTTTTGGATGCTTTGGGGCCTCGTGGCGAAGGAGAATCTGCTGCTTTTGAGGAGGTGGCTGCCTGCTCCGATGATTTTGCATCCTCAGAGAGTGTCATATTTTCATCCGGAGCATTTACTGCCTGGGGGAGCGGGGCCAATATTCGTCTTTTTTCAGTGTCTGACTTTTTCGTCGATTTATCCATTGCATTCTCCAGTTCGAGTGGACTTGCTTACGTGACGTGTTTTATTTAACTGCACATATTCGGGTAAATCTACATGGATAAAGGCGAAAGGTCAAGCTGATGTGGGATATTCAGCCCAAAAAGATGAACTTCCCTTTCCGAAATAGTCTTGTATGTAAGATATAAGTCCGATAAGAGTGCTTTTGTCATGAGCACTTATGTAAAATTGACTGCTTGATA
>JAHJLU010000197.1 GCA_018821745.1 Myxococcota bacterium
CTGCGCAACAGTTTTCGCAACGGGGATGAATCACACCGGGCTGCGGGGCTGTTTCTGATGAGCACCATGGGCTCCATGGTGGACAGCTTCCTGCCCAGCGTGATCCACAGCCTCTTCGCCCGTGATCCCCTGGTTCGGTACCAGGCGGTGCGTGCCATGGGCGGCACCTCCAGCAAGAATCCCGTGCTCAAAAAGGCCCTCAGGAGAGCGCGCCGTGATCGTCTCCAGTTGGTGAAGCAGGAGGCCACCGTGGCGCTGAGGAGGCTTGGCAGCCAGTAACTTCATGATCCCCCGACAGCGGCACCTGCCTCGTTATCGCTCCCCATGAATGACCACGCGTCGGTTGTTGCCCAAAACCGCTGGATCCGCTAAAATCCTGCCTCCATGAACGCCCACCCCCTCATTCGCCACCGAAAAGCAATTATTATCGTATTTGGGGTCACGTCGCTCATCTTCGGTCTCCTCATCCCCTTCGCAAAGATGGAGCCGGACATCCAGTCAATGATTCCCGCTGACTCGGCGGTGCTCAAGAGTATGCTCCAGATTGAGCGCCGCTTCGGGTCCACGAAGACGGCCATGGTCATCTTCACCGAGGAAGAAATCGGGCCTCAAATCCTCGCGGAGTTGAAAAAATCTGCTGATCCCCTTGGCCAAATCAAGGGCGTGGACAGCGTCCAGTCCCTGGACTCCTACAGAGCCCTCCTGGGATCCTCCTCCCCCGAAGAGTTTCGCCGCAAGATCAGGGAAAACCCTTTGATCTATCAGCGGCTGGCGGGAAAAAATCTAAAGAGCGCCGCCATTGTCATTCGCATCAATCCCAGAGCGGTGGAGAGTGATGTGGTTCGGGCCATTATCAAAAGTGTCCACAGAACCCGGGGGAAGAGGCCCGTGGTCTTTGGCGGCATGCCCTTTGTCCATCTGCAGATTGAGAAGGATGTGCCCCGGGACATGGCCACCTTCCTGCCCGTGGGGCTTTTGCTCATGACGGCGTTTCTCTTTTTCAGTTTCCGCGAGCTGCGCGGCGTGGTCCTTCCCTTTCTGGTGGTCATCATGTCCATCTGCGTGAGCATGGGGACGCTGGTCCTCCTTGGGTGGAAGATCCAGATGATCACTATTTTGCTCCCCGTGGTGCTCCTGGCCGTGGCCAACGACTACGGGATCCACATCATAGCCAACTACCAGGAAGAGGTGAAGGCGCTGCATGCCCAGGATAAACCCGTGGATATGGCCACGCTGGCGGTCTCGGGGTTTCGCCGGCTCCTGTGGCCCATTGTGGCCACGGGCGTGACGACCATGGCGGGACTCCTGTGTCTGACCACCCACATTATCAAGCCGGCGAGCCAGCTCGGAATTCTGGGGGCCCTGGGGATCGGGTACGCGCTGATTGTCAGCCTCTTTTTTCTGCCCGCGGTCCTCTCCCTGCTGAGCCCACCCAAAAAGCGGGTGCACAAGGAAGCCAATACACCCGGGGGACGTGCACTGCGCCTGCTGGGAGAGTTGGTCTCTGGCTATCCCAGGACACTCGTGGCCGCGAGCGTCGTCCTGGTGGTCATCATGGCCCTGGGAATCGGGCGTATCCACGTGGACTCGGATCCCGTGAGCTTCTACGGTTCAAAAAGCGCCGTGGTCAAGAGCACCGCGCTGGTTAACGCCCAGTATGGCGGGATTCAACTCATCTCTCTCATGGCCACCGGCGACATGAAGGACCCCAAAAATCTGAGAAAAATACGGTTAATGCAGCAGAAAATAGCGACTATTCCCGGAGCATCGCGGAGCCTCAGTATCGCCGATGTGTTCGCCATGGTGGGCAAAACCACGGGGCTCGGCAGCTCCGCCCATGAATACCTTCCCGTGGACCGCAAGGAGACCCTGAAATGGCTCAGCCTCCTCAAGGGCTTCACCCGGGAGAAGGCGCTGGATTATCTGGTCTCTCCCGGCTGGGACAGGGCCCACCTCATGGTGCAGCTCGACCAGGGAAGCAACCGGGGGATTACCCGGATCGCCCAAAAAATCGACAGCCTTAGGGACCCTTCCCTTTTCATCCACATGAGTGGACCGGCCATTCTCTTCTCGGACCTCATGGAGCGGGTGGTGCGGGGGCAGCTTGTCTCTCTGGCGGTCTCGCTCCTGGTGATCTCGCTGCTGGTCATGGTGTTCTTCCGCTCCGTGATGGCGGGGATTTTCGCCGCCATCCCCCTGGGTATATCGCTGGTGGTACTTTTTGGCACCATGGGATATTTCCGGATCACCCTGGACATTTCCACGGCGCTCCTCACCTCGGTGATGATCGGCGTGGGGGTTGATTACACTATCCATTTTCTGTGGCGTTACAAGGAAGAACGGGCCCGTGGGCTTGCTCCCGGTGAGGGGGTTGAGCAGACGCTGCGCACCTCGGGACGGGGGATTATCTTCAACGCCCTCTCTGTTATCCTCGGATTCTCTGTTCTGATCCTCTCCTCCTTCGAGCCCATTAAGTTTTTCGGGCTCCTCATCTTCCTCTCCATTACCGTCTGTCTCGCCGGAGCCATGATTCTCCTGCCCGCCATGGTGCTGCTCCTGAGACCCCGCTTCCTGGAGCCTCCCGCTCCCGAGCCCCTCGACAAAACAGTCTAGCCCCGATTACAAAGCCAGCCTAACGATTGGGGGAGCCGATTTTTCAAGGGGTGGTTTGTGAACCGTGGTTACTGACGGGAGGGTCCGGTGTGGCATAAAAACCACAGAAACAAGGGGCAATTGTCACCGGGGATCCGTGGAAAATTCAACACATTTTGGGCAGTGGCAGGGAGTGTATTTGCTTATTGTTGTGAAATTATAAATAATTACGATGCTGGTTTTATAAAGCAGGGAGCATTGGCACTCCCTTTGCGGTATTGGGTGAGCATGACTACTTCAATCATTTTATCCCTGGCAATTATGGCATTTTCCACCCAAGGCGGGCCCACTCCCACACCACAAAAAACTAAAGAAAATACAAGAAAGTCAAGTAAAATCGGCAAGAAACCGGAACCGGAGACGATCAAAATGGGGAACCTGCCCCTGAGGGTGGTCCACGACACAGCGGATCCAAAGAAAAAACATGACGAGACACTTCCCCTCAAAAAGACTCCCGCCCGATTTATACTGGGGGTAAGTGGCAGTCAGGTCCGGTACGACACGGCCACCCTCTCGGGGCCGGGTATCGGCATGAAATTTCAGTTCCATCCCATCATGGGGTTTGGCGTGGATTTCGGGTTCCTCCAGGATCACAACAGCGATCGCCACGATATGCGCGTTGAGCTGGGTTTCCTGCTGTACATGTTTGAAGACCCGAAATCCTTCATGAATATGTACGCCCGCGCGGCCTATGTGAACAACGTCATCTTCCTGCCGGACTCCTTCGAGACCTCGGCCAGGTCACAGTTGCAGGTGGGGGTTTCCGCGGGGCTTGGGGCGGATTATCGGCTGAGTAAATATTTCGCGGCCAACTTCGAGGCGGGCTACACCATGATCTTTCCCACCCCGGAGGATGAAGGTAGCTATGGCATCCTCGACGGCCACAAGGGGTGGTATGTGCGGATAGGGTTCTCCTTCTCCATGGACTTCACCATGACCAATGCTGCGCCGACCACACCAACCACCATTGAACCTCCCAGATAATATTGTAAAATTTCAGATCACAACGGGTCGATAGTCGGGAATCAGGGGATAAAGAGGATGAAAAAGGCGGCGTGAAGGCCCGTGACCAGTGCCACGAAGAGGGGCCAGGCGTTGAATTTGAACCGCAGGAACTTCATGGAGAGGTCGTGGGAGGCGCCCCGGTCGAGACAGTCTCCGCACAGCGTGCATCCCTCGGGGACGGGGCCCCGGGACTGCGCCCCCGAGAACTGACCAAAGGGGCACTCCTGTGGGGGGACTTTTTTGCCGGAGCTTTTCACGATGGAGAAGGGAGAGATGCGGGACAGGATGGTGGTGAGAGTCCCCAGGGGACAGTAGAGGCCGCACTGCACCATGGAGCCCCGGGAGCGCGAAATCATCATGACAAAGACGGCTCCCATTACGAAAAGAAACCCCAGGGTGACGGTGACTTTCAGGGGGAAGAAGTATATGGCCGCAAATCCGGTGATCAGAACAAGGGCTGCCACGATCAGACGGGCTCTGGGGAAGGAAACCGGGGTGGCCCTGTGTTTCTTTTGGGCGGCGAAATGGTCCCACGTGCCCAGCCAGCAAAGGTGGGAGCAGAAGGCGGGCCCCGTCAACACCAGGGAGATGGCCCAGAGAAAGAGCAGGTGGGCGCCCTTTGTGGAGTCAAAGGGAGAGAAGAGGATGAACAGAGGGTGTGGCAGCGAAGGCTCCCCCCGAAAGAGCCAGGCGGAGGAGAGAAAGAGTCCCAAAAAGAGCTGCGCAAGGAAGACGAGGGAGAAGAACCGCAGGGCAATCCGCCTGACCGTTGCGTGGCGGCGGGCGTTGACCATGCGCTCCGCCAAAAAGAGGCCGTAGAGGGCGAAAATGAATGCAATGACGAGGCCCCCGTGGGGAATCCCCAGGCGTCGGGTGAGCAGCAGATCCGTGCCGAAGAGGGTGGTGACACCAAAAACGGTGCCCAGTGAGACCAGGGGTGAGAGTGGGAGGTGCCAGTAGGTTTTTTTCATGGATACCTTCGCCGGACCGGGCGCGCAGGGTGCAATGAGTCCGGTGAACCCCTTAATACCATAAAAGATAATAATGGACAGCTCTCACCGGCCAAAACAATTCATGAATGACGGGGTCACTAAGTGGAAACAAAAATAGTGGTGTCAGGCGGGAATTACGGTATCATACCAAGGATGAAGCTGATAACTCTTCTCCCCATGATATGGCTGTTGGCGGTTGGCGCATGCGGGACCTCGCCCAAGAAGGCCAACAAGGGTCACCCCAAAAACGGGAGGGGTCCCCATGTGGCGAAGAAGATTCCTAAAAAGCCCGCCATGACCATCAAGGATTTGCTGAAGACCACCGTGACCATCAAGGGATCTTGGGTTGAATCCGATGTGTTTGTTGATGACAGGCACTCCTGGCACTGCAGTGGGGTGGTGCGAAGACACAAAAGCGAGCAACTGGAGATCGTGACCAACAAGCACTGCACGGGTCTGTACACGCTGGCCGTGGCCGACGCGATGGGTGCCCCCGATGTAAAGAAGTGGTCCATCACCATCCACACCCACAACGACCGGACCTTTGTGGCCCAGAGTATCGCCGTGGCAAAAAATGTGGACCTGGCCATAATCACCACCGCGAAGGGGCGCTTCAAGGCCGGGCGGGATTTTCTGCTGCCGCCACCCTTTGCCACCCCTGAAGTCGGGGATGAAGTGCTGGCCATCGGGAGCCCCGTGGATCCCAAATACAGCGGGACGGTCACCTTTGGCCGGGTGAGTGCCATTCGGGAGCGCTTCATCCAGCACGACGCGGCGCTTAATCCCGGGAACTCCGGGGGGCCCCTCTACGCAAAAACCTCCGGGGGGGATTACGCCCTGGTGGGGATCAATACCTACAAACTCATCGGGAACAAGTGGAAGGGCATCAACCTTGAGGGGTTGAGCTTCTCCATCAGTATCAAGGAGGTCTCCTCGGGGGTCTTCATCAGCGCTCCCGTGGACAAGTCCGGTGCCTGTCTGCTGATCCGTGGTCTGACGGGCAAGGGTTGTAACGTGAAATAAATTGCATCGGTTGCAGCTTGCAGCGCGGTTTTTCAGGGTCTGTCAGGGCAAGCGCGTGTCGATTGTTGTGAGGAGTAATCATGAAGGTGACGGTATTCATGTTCCTTTTTCTGGCGGTGGCCTGTGGCCGGGAGGATCGAGAAGAGGTGAGCGGTGACACCTGTCCCTCTCCCGTGGTCTGTTCTCCCGAGGGCTATACCTTCCAGTTCGATGGAGGATGGGGGACAGCCTATGTGTGCAGCGAGGAGGAGGGGATTGGGGCCGTCTATGTTCCCCAGGCACTGAGTCTCCCCTGTGTGGCCGATGGCGACCCCTGCGGTGATCAGACCGAAGACTGCTATGTGCCCCAGACCTGTCTCACCACATGCACGGTGGGGGAGCTGGAGTGCAGCGACGGATACGAGATGTACCATTGTGTCGATGGTGATCGCTGCCCCGACCCCTACTGGGCCAAATCCGCCCCCGGCATCGACTGCCCCTGAATATTCAGTTCCCATGCCGGGATGTTGCTCTGGGCCAGGTATGGGGCAGGCATGTGGCCCGATTCATGCTTTCTGTCTCTTAAAAAAGTTTTATGAGTTTTGTGCCGAAGTAGTAGTGCCGGAGGATTTTGGTGAAGGATTGGCCTGCCTTGGCCCTGTTTATTGCGCCCCACTGGCTCATGCCCACACCGTGGCCGTATCCTGCCCCGGTGAAGACCAGGGACTGGCCCTTTTGTGACACCAAAAAGAGGGAGGAGCGGAGCCCGCCGAAGAGGCGGCGGATATTGAGCTCTCCCGAGATGGTCACCTTCTTTTTCGAGGTGGTGAGACGCAGCTCCAGTGCCCTCCCGGAGACTCCCCTTCGGGTGACTCGGACGGATTTTATTCTTCCCGGGATGCCCGCCTTTTTCAGCAGCGTTGCGGTGGCGGAGGGGGCCAGGGTGACGACCCACCGAAACCCCTTGTTGCCCGCTTTGCAGAAACTGACCGGGGGCTTGAGGAGAAAACCGGAGAGATCGGCGTCGGTGGTGTAGTGCCAGGAGATGCCGTCGGGGCGACCCCGCAGGTAGGGTTTTGGTTCTCCGCCCCACACGTTCTCGTTGTGCTCCCCGTGTCCCCCGGAGGAGGAGTGGTAGACCGTGTCGGCGGGGAGGCCCTGGGCGTCGAAGAGGACCATGCCCCGTGTCTCTTTCACCGCTTTGGTGGTGCGGGCGTAGACCTTGTGGAGCCCTTCATAGACCTGGCAGTGGACCCTGGAGCACAGGTGGAAGGGGTCCCCATGGTGGCGGGTGCCCATCTTTGCCAGCACCTGCCCGCGGGCGGCGACCGCCTGGGCCTTGAGCGACTCCATGGGAGCCGAAGGGAAGAGCTCCGAAGGAAGAATCCCCGCGAGGTAGGTCTCCATGGAGAGCTCGTTGACCACGGTCAGTTTGCCATCCCGACCGATGACCACGTGGATGATGTCCGGGTAAACCAGTGGATTTTTCCCTGCGTCCACGGATATTCCTCCCCCGGATGCGCTGGTGAATGTGATCACCGACACACCGGTGACAAAGACTCCCCGACCGCTGGCCGAGAGGGTTCCCTGGGGGAGGGAGACCAACTCCGTGTGGATAAAAGCCCCCAAATGTTTTTTCGCCTCTTTTTTGAGCCTGACTGCGGCCCTTGCGCGGGAGGAGAAGGGCCCCAGAGAGAATAAAAACCGTCGGGTATCAAGGACTTTTCCCCGAAGTGAGATAATAAACCCCTGCTCCTTTATGGTGGTCTTGATTTTTGCCCGGGCGAAGGCCTTTTGGGCGGCGGTGAACAGATCTGTCCTGGCGGCGGGGACACTCTTCAGGGATATATAGTAGCGCAGGCGCGCGGGAGTGGTCTTTGTGGCTGTTACCTTGTAGGTCGAGGGTCCCGTGACTGTTATCCCTGGCCCCTTTCCCGAGGAGACCTGCAGGCCCGTCGGGGCAAAAATCTTGACGCTCGCCAGCCCCGTGTGGATTCCCACCCGGACCCGGGGAATCCCGTCGGTTCCCATGGAGAATCGCTTGGAGTAGAGGGTTTTGAGGACAGTGTCTTCCTGGGCCATGACCGACCCCGTGGGAAGAACCAGGAACAAAAGGAATATAAAGAGGGTTCGCATAACCCATGGTTGTAATGTTGATTGGGAATTAATGCAAAAATCGGCCCCGGGGGGACGCTATGGTTGTTGAAGCACCACAATCAACCTGCTATAAGGGCCCGACGAAGTGAATAAACTCCGGCTCCCATTTGGGAATCAGCCGGAGAAGGAGGCCCCATGGACAGGAAAAACTCCCTCGCGGTCATCGACTTCGGTGGGCAGTACGCTCATCTCATCGCCACCAAATTCCGGAACAACGGCTACCACGCGGAGATCAGGAATCCCGAGGATCCCATCGAGCTGTTCGCGGAGTATGGGGGTGTTGTGATCTCCGGGAGTCCCAACCTCAGCGCTTTTGGCGAAGAGAGTGGTTCCCTCTCCATGGTGCTGGATCTTCCCATCCCCGCCCTGGGTTTCTGTTACGGACATCAGGAGATCGCCAAACATTACGGGGGAGAGGTTATCCGGGGCAAGCAGGAGTTTGGTCCCGCCACCCTCCAGATAGTCTCCGAGAGCCCCATTTTTCATGGAATCCCCCTAAAAAGCACTGTCTTCATGAGCCACGGAGACACGGTGTGCAAGGTGGGGGAAGGATTTCGGGAGATAGGTGTCTCCTTCTCCGAGGGCAGTGAGCCCCACACCTTCGCCGCCATAGCTGATGACACGAGGAAACGCTACGGATTCCAGTATCACCCGGAGGTCGATGACTCCGAGTACGGGGAGGCCATGCTCCTGAATTTTGCCTCCCATATCTGTGGTCTCACCCCGGACTGGAACGTCACCTCCTCCCTGACCGAGCGCATGGAGTCCATCCGGCGGCAGGTGGGGGACCGAACGGTCTTTCTGCTGGTGAGTGGCGGCGTGGACTCAACGGTCCTCGGGGAATTACTCATCAGGGCCCTCTCAGCGGAGAAGGTCCATCTTCTCCATGTGGATACGGGGTTTATGCGTGAGGGTGAGTCCCACGCAGTGAGCGAGATTTTCCGCCGTCAGTGCCAGGACCACTACCATGTGGTGGATGCCTCCGCCCTTTTTATCGAGGCCCTGCAGGGAGTGAGCGCTCCCGAGGAGAAGCGGAACATCATCGGCGAGGCATTTGTCACGGTCTGCGAAGAAGAGATGGCCAAGCTCGACCTCTCCAAAGCGCTCCTTGCCCAGGGGACCATTTACCCCGATACCGTGGAGAGCGGTGGCGAGAAGCGCTCCAAAGTGATCAAGACCCACCACAACCGGGTGCGCCTTATGGAAGAGATGATCCAGCGGGGGCAGGTCATCGAGCCCCTGGCAGACCTCTACAAAAAAGAGGTGCGGGATCTGGGCGCTGCGCTGGGAATTCCCCGCGAGCTGCTCGACCGCCATCCCTTCCCCGGGCCGGGCCTCGCGGTGCGGCTCCTGGCCTCCCGCGGTGAGACCCCCTCCTTCTACGATCCTGAAATAGCACGACATGCTGTGCCCTATTTACCCGAGGGAGTGAGCGCGACCATCCTCCCCATCCCCTCCGTGGGGGTGAAGGCCGATTTGCGCTCCTACGAGCTGCCCCTCATGCTCCATGGGAAGCCACTATCGGAGATCACCGATCAGTTCCAGACCACGATCTTCTCCATGGTTCCCTCTCTGGTTAATAAGGTGGAAGGGATCAACCGGGTGCTGGTCTCTCTCACCGGTTCGCTGCCCCGGGTTTCACCCAGACAGGTCTATATGGACCGCCATCGGATTGATCTTTTGCGCCGGGCGGATCACATGGTGAACACCATCCTCGGGGAGATGGGGCTCATGAAGGCGGTGTGGCAGTTCCCCGTGGTGCTGGTGCCACTAAATATTGGTGAACAGGGCCGCGAGATGATAGTGTTGCGTCCGGTGTCCACGGTGCGGGCCATGACCTGTACGGTACCCCTTTTGCCCCTCGCCTTCTATGAGCGCTGCGTAGAGGCGCTGCTAACCCTCCCGGATGTGGGTGCTGTTGCCCTTGATGTGACCACCAAGCCACCGGGAACCATAGAGTGGGAGTAATGATCACAACCCTGTTTCATCGATTTCTCCGACTGGTTTTTCGATATCCACTGAGGCTGCTGGGGCTCTTCATTCTCCTCACCGCCCTGGGCTTCTTCGGTGCCACAAGGCTCTCGCTCTCCACGAGCCTGAGCAAGCTGCTGCCCAAAAACACGCCCTCGGTGAAGACGGGGAACGAGGTGGGACTCCGGGTGGGTTCCACGGACTTCCTGGTGGTGGCCATCGAGTCTCCCGATCCCCTTCTCAACAAGCGGGTTGCCGACGCGGTGGCCCTGCGTCTCAAACGGGACATGCCAGAACTCAACGAGGTCATGGCCAAGGTTGATCTTGAATTTTTCAAGGACAACGGTCTTCTGTGGTTTTCCGAGGAGCGCCTTGCCGCCATTGACGCCCAGCTCAAGAAGGTCCTGGGACGGGCGAAACTGGAAAACATGGGTCTGTTGGTACTCCCCGAAGGCAAAGACCCCGAGGAGACCAAACTGGACGATATGATCCGGGAGTCCACGCTGCCGGCGGAGATTCCCACGGAGCTAAAGAGCAACCGCAAGCGACCCGAGGCACTCAAGGGGTACCTCTCTTCTCCCGATGGAAAAATTCTTGCGGTGGTGGGGCGTCCCGGGCGCGTCGCTGTGAATATGCGCTACGCGCGCAGGCTGGTGATTGCCGCGACGAAGATCATCACCGAGGTGAAGAAGGAGTTCCCCCAAAAAGACCTGAAGATCGAAGTGGGCGGGGGGTATCGGAACCGGGTCCGTGAATACGACTCCATTTTGCGGGATATGGTCTCCTCCTTTGGGCTCTCCCTGGGGCTTATCGCCCTGCTGGTCATTCTGTTCTTCCGGTCGCTTCGTCCCCTGCCGCTCATTTTTCTGCCGCTGATCTCCGGGCTTTTGGTGACGCTGGGGATCACCCGCCTCATGGGGCTCGCCCAGCTCAATATTATCACCGCCTTCATCGGCGGTATTCTGCTGGGGATGGGTATTGATTTCGGGGTCCACCTCACCGCCCGCTATCTTGAGGAGCGGGGCAAGGGGGCGGCCCTTGAGGAGGCCCTCACCACCACCATGGTGAGTACGGGACGTGCGCTTATCACCGCGGCTGTCACCACCGCCGCCGCCTTGTATCTGCTGTTCTTCTCCTCCTTTCGGGGATTTTGGGAGTTTGGTCTCATCGCCGGCACAGGAGTGCTGGTAACCCTTATGTTTTTCCTCGTGTTTTTCCCAGTCATGGCGGTGCTCCTGGAGCGCGTTTTTGCCGTGAGAGGCAGCGGTTTTGTCCCCTTCACTCCTAAAAAGGACAAGGGACGATTCCCCCGGGTCTCCCTGGCCTTGTTTTCCCTGGGGATCATCGCCACGGTCCTGCTGGCGGTCATCGGGTTGCCCCGCCTGGAGTTCGAGAGTAATTTCAGGAGGCTCTCCTCGGGCAAACCCTCCACCTCCATCAAATATGGCAAGGCCATGGGCGACAACGCCAGTCCCACGGTGGCACTGTGCAAGACCACCAGAGACTGCGCCCTCTTTGACGACTACCTCAAAAAGCTGCTGAACAAACCCCTCCCCGATCCCGATCTGCGGGACTACCTGGCGGTGAC
>JAHJLU010000198.1 GCA_018821745.1 Myxococcota bacterium
CCCAGTCAAGTGCGCTAACCAGGCTGCGCCACGCTCCGTTTTATTCGGTCAACTGCTGGATTTCCAGAAGAAGACCGGCGACCTCATGCAGGGCCATTTGCCTTGCCTTGGCCGCCTGGAGTTGGATTGAATCCGACTCCGGCCCGGGACCATCGGTCTCGGATTGCGGAAACATAACAGCTTCCGCAGAAAGTGCAACAGAAAAATCACGAAATTTTGCTTCTCGTAATCTTCTCTTCGTCCCTCTCAATGTGAAGTATTCTTCGTAGAGGAACCGTTTAATCAGCCGCCCAACCCTCAAGACTTCGGCGCTGTAGAGCCCGTCACTGTTTGACGCAAACCCGACCGCACCAAACTCCCTCAGCCAGAACTCAACCACGTGGGGACCGATCTGCAGATCAGAGCACAACTGCTCGAAAGTAAGGGGCTCAATCTGAAGGTCGGGGTCGTGGTGATTCACTGTTAGTCGTTGAGAGATTTCTTCAGGATTTGGCTGGGGCGGAAGGTGAGAACTTTCCGCTCGCTGATAGTGATGGATTTACCGGTCTTGGGATTGCGACCGGGACGGGAAGTTTTATCGCGGATGATGAAACTGCCGAATCCACTGATTTTCAGACTTTCACCGGAGCCGAGTGTGTCTTTCATGGTCTCGAACACTGCCTCGACAAGGTCAGAGGCTTCGCGCTTGGAAAGACTGGTAATACGTTCGTATACTTTTTCAATAATATCAGCTTTAGTCATTCATAACCTCATTTGTGAAAGCAACAATACGTATTCATCCGACAATGTCAAGAAAGATTACGTACGGTCTGTGTCAGGAAAGCCTCTCTCCCCGGGGGAAGGTGGTGTCCTGAATTAACCTTTTACCATTTTGGCGATATGGGCAAACACTGAAGGCTCATTGGCGGCCAGTTCAGCTAGCATCTTTCTGTTGAGTTCGATGCTTTTGTCCTTGAGGCCGTGAATGAGGTTGCTGTAGTTCATTCCGCTGATATGAGCGCCGGCATTGATTCTGGTAATCCAAAGCCGTCGAATATCGCGTTTGCGCTGCTTGCGGCCTTTGAAGGCGCTGGCCCAGGCTCTTCTGACCTGGATAACAGCGGTACGCCAAAGCTTACCGCGACCGAGGAAATAGCCTCTGGCAGCCCGCAGAATTCGATGATGTCGTCTATGGGTTTTAAAGCCACCTTTTACTCTAGGCATAACCGTATCTCCAAACCCTCACCCTATCGGTAAGGAAGTAATTTATTCAAATTCCCCATATTAGTGGGATCACAGATGACGGAACTGGCGAGGCGCCGTTTCATCTTTCTTGTTTTTTTCGTGAGAATGTGGCTGGCCCTGGCGTGGTGCCGTTTTAATTTGCCAGACCCGGTGCGCGTAAATCGTTTTTTTGCGGCACTGTTGGATTTCATTTTAGGCATAGTGACAACTCCTGGCCTTCCACGGGGAAGCACCCTGTAATTCAAATTGATTATTTCGCTGGTGCTTTTTTCCCGGGCTCGCCAAATCCGGCGAACAACTCGTCATAACTCAAGGTACTCTTGAGGGACAACTGGTTTTTTCTCACTCTCCCAGCTTTGCTGAGTCTACTTTTTCTTTTTGCCATCAGGCGTTTCGTTAGTGAAGCCATAATAAACCTCCATGGGAAGTGCGGTTTAGTAAAAATGAGTATGAGTGTCAAGCATTTTTTTTCTTGACAGTGGGGGAAAAAAACCCTAATTTCACTTTCGCTCCATGACGAGCGCCGCGGTTGTGGCGGAATTGGTAGACGCGCTAGATTCAGGTTCTAGTGGGCGATAGCCTGTGAGAGTTCGAGTCTCTCCAACCGCACAGTTTAATACAGGTTTTCCATGAAAAATCAAGGAAAAAGAGATCACGACAGGGGATTTGGTCATTTGCCGTGGTTTCTCCTGTTGGCCCTCCTGGGCGTTTTGGGGCTCGCGGTTGTCATCAATGTTATGAACGCCATGTCCATTCGTATCGCATATCCACTAGATCTCGAGTGGATGGAAGGCGCTATACTTCTACATACTCAGCGAGTTATCGACGGCAAATCCCTTTACACAGAGCCTTCTGTTGAGCACATCGCATTCGCCTATACACCGCTTTATATGATCGTACTGGGGGGCCTCAGCGCCATTACAGGGCTCTCGCTGAAGCTCGGCCGACTGCTCTCCCTGTTTTCTCTTCTGGGGATCTTCATTATAATGGGGCTCTCTCTTTTCAGGAGCCTGAATCCCCGGCGAAAACTTCTCCCCCTGCTTTTAACCTGTTCCCTCACGGCCATGGCGGCGGGGCTTTTTCTGGGCGATTTTCTTTTCACCGGTGCCTGGCTCGATATTGTCCGCAATGACACCCTCTACCTTTTTCTTGTTTTTTTGGGTCTCTATCTCCTGGTGGAGAATGGGGACACCCTCTCTGGATCGCTCTTCTCCGGTCTGTTCCTGGCCCTGGCATTCTGGACAAAACAGACCGCAGTGGTTTTCATTCTCGCGGCGGGACTGTACCAGCTCTTCTCTTCTCCCCGAATGCTTCCCTGGCTCGTTCTCAGCGTGGCAACCATCACCCTC
>JAHJLU010000199.1 GCA_018821745.1 Myxococcota bacterium
CAAGCTCTTCTTTAATGAAGGTGTAGAAGTTCTGGTCGCCAAACCCGCGGTCGGCAAGCACCGTCACGTGGACGTCATCCGGGAGCACCTTGATAAAATCCTTCAGTAACTCATCTTCATAGTCATTTCTGTTGTTCTTCAGTGTCCTGGTGTCATGAGTCTTCCAGATCAGCGGGGTCGCCCTGCCATGGTTGGAGATCAGGTAGAGGGAGATGGTGGTGTGCTTGTCTTTGGCAAAATCTGTCCAATCGAGGGCCACGACGATCTCTTCCCGTTCGCCGATGATGTAAGGCACCCACCGCTCAAAGAGCTTCATGTCAGGGAACTTTTCATTGCTCAGGAGTCGATCAACCTGCTTGGTGCTGTGCTTCTTCCGCAGTCCTTGTGCGGCTGCGAGCCCAGCCCCAATGGACGCAATGGCCAGGGTGGCGCTGTGTACGACTCCGATGACGCCATTGGACAGGGACCAGACTCTCATGGCGTGGATGTCGTCCCCAGCAAGTTCGGTGATGAATTCAGTGATTTTTTCTGGTGACATGCGGGGTGCCATTTCTTTAAGGGTGCGCGGTTTCAGTTTCTTCGGTTTGGGAGTATGTCGCTTTTTCATGCCAAACTCAACCGAAGACCCAAGACCAAAATTCCCAAGACATCAGAAAAAAGAGGATAAGTAAATTCCTGTTTTATTATCAAGTGATAAAAAAACGAGGGGATCCCTCAGCATAGGGCTGCAACTTGAGCCCGACCGAAATTCAAAACCACCCATTTACACTCCTGCCTTTTTATGTACACTGACCCCTGGAGTGCAAAAACCGTCCATTAACCTCTAACCTGCCTCCTGTCCTAACCTGAAAATCAATGAAAGGGCTTAATATGAAAAAACTATTATTAATGTTTGTATTGGTACCCTTATTCCTGCTCGGATGTGATGACAACGACAATAAGGAGACATGCCATCTCCTGCCATCGGCCTTCCCCCAGGACACTGTTCTCTCCGGCTGTTATGAGGCACAGCAGACCCCGACCATCGCCGATGGTGTCACCATCACTCTGGAGCCTGGGACAGTGATCTCCTTCGCCGAGAACACCGGGTTTACGTTTTCCGAGGGACACACCCTTATCGCCGCGGGTACCGAGGCCAATCCCATCCTGCTGACGGGAATGGTAAAGGAGCGCGGATCCTGGCTGGGACTTCGCTTTGACATGAGCGACAGTACTGAAAACGCGCTGGAATACGTAACCATAGAATATGCAGGCAGCACCACCGCCGATAACGATCCCGACTCCGCGGCCGTAAAACTGACCTCCGACAGCCGACCCGTTACCCTGAATATCACCAACAGCATCATTCGCGAGAGTGACGGCTGGGGCCTGTGGCTCAACGGCAGCTCCGTGATGCCCCTCTTCTCGAACAATGTCTTCACAGCCAACACTCTGGGGCCCGCCAGCATCGACTCCTCCTCGGGTGATCTCCTGGATGCCGGTTCTGCCTATACGGGGAACGACATTGACATGATCCGGGTACGGACCAACCAGATCGATGAAAATGCCACCTGGGCGGCGCTGGATGTCCCCTACTTCATCACCGCCGGATTGAACGTCAACGCCCAATGGACACTCTCTCCCGGTGTCACCCTGGTCATGGGAGAAGAGGCATGGATCTCGGTCAACGGTGACCTCGCCGCCCTCAACGCCGTGGGCACCATGGAGAATCCCATCCTGATCACCGGTGAGGAGCCCACAGCCGGGTACTGGAGCAGCATCCACATCGACGGCAGCAACAACGGCCTCAATGCCTTTGAATACGTCACCGTTGAGTATGGCGGTGGTGGCGAGGATCAGTACGATCTGGGACAGATCGTCGCGGTCTCCGACAGCCACGGGGTCACGCTGGACGTGGCCAACTGCACAATCCGAAGCAGCAGCAGTTACGGCATCTATCTGGGTTTCTATGCTGACTACAACGACGACATCGAGACGAGTAACACCTTCTCAGACAACACCTCCGGCGACGTCTTTTACGATCAGTAACCCGGCGCTGTCCCCTCCACATACCCACCCCATGAAACAGGACTCCAGGCTACTGGCCCCCTTGTTAAAAGTGATCACCCATAATCCCGGGAAGATCGCCTTCAGGTGGACTCGCCGCCCGATCCGCGGTTATTGGAGAAGTAATTATCCCACCGGTAGTCCAGAATTTCGCAGGCCGTCTCCACTGGCACCACGGTAAACAGTGGCTCCGGATCGTCGCTCTGCTCGCAGATCCCCAGATCAATAAGCTTCCCGAGGGCATCGTCCACCTCAAAATTGAGGGTTGTTCCGTGTTTTTCCAGAAACCACCGCTCCACCGCCTGGTCCAGCGCCTCCTGGCTGAGCCCCCGGGGATGCCGCAGCAGGAAATAGTAGGCAAGGATCGCCTCTTTGTTCTCTTCTTCTTCAGCAGAATCGATGAGGTGATGAAAGACCCCGGCGTTGGAATCGAGATTTTTGTAATAGAGGCTCTCCCCCAGGGCCTTCATGAACAGGATCTTTCGATTCTTGTACTTGCTCCACTGTTTGAACACAAAGGCACCCAGGACCGCAAGCGAGGCGAGCCCTCCAATTATCTGTGCCATCTGCTGGGGAGTTGGCGCACGAAAACTCCCCCCCGTGAAGAAGTTGGCGATCATGGCACCCAGGACCACGAAGAAGGCCACAAGCCCCGTAAATGTTTTCAGCAGCACCCATACACCACCACCAAGAGCCGGGACCCCCATGAACAACTTGTCCCTGACCTTCATGCGCACCCGGGCGTTGGGGAAGAGCATCTCTATATCGGCCTTGGGGATGTTTTTAAAGAGCTTGATGATCATGCTCCCCGGCTCGAAGGGGAGCCGGGCCTTTTCAGAGAAGTGGTCGGCCTTCTTGAAATGAATGAGCAGCACAATGCGCTCGAAGATGGGGACATCGATCTCTCTTTTGAAAAACACGAGGCGGCGGACCCGCTCCCTGATGACACGCTCGCCGCGGCTGTACATGAGGTAGGTCTTGAAATCATCGAGCTTGATATAGACATTGATATGAAAAAGGGACTGTTCTTTCTGGGCGTAGGAGAGAGCCTCGTCCCCAAGTTCCTCGTAGTTGGCCGCCTTGAGCACCTCACGGAACTCCTTTAATAGGTCCTGCTCAAAGCGCTCCAGGGTTTCAGGGGAGGGAGGGGAGCCAAAGTGGGCCTCGTCGTCTGCGCTGAAGGGGAAATAGTTGTTCTTGAGGGATTCTACCTTTTGGTGAAAGGAGAAATGGTAGAGACTCTGGAGCAGGATCGCAAGCTCCTCAAACCGCGCCCTCTCATCTTCTCCCATGGGGCCGTCGGCAAGGATCATCTCCAGGATCTCCTTCTTGCGATAGGGGATAAAATGTTCTGAGACCGGCGCTGTCATGGGGATGGGATGGCTCCTTTTCTGCGGAAACAATGATGCAGGGGTTCGTGTTCTAGGTTGCAGAGAATGGGGGAGAAGGGCAAGGAAAATTTCTGGGAAGGGGAGAGGACATCAGCGGAGATCTGGATCCTAGTTCCCCGGGGAGAGGGTCCAGGAGTAGGAGATACGGGCGAGACCGCCCTGGGGCTGGGGGAATTTCCAGTTGACGACGCTGGCACAGATACAGGAGCCGACCGTGGGGATGGCCAGATTATCTGTGACGGCGCAGGACTGGGCACGACCGGAGATGTTGATGAAGAAACTGATTCTGATAACACCGCGCAGGTTATTATCAGCCAGCAGGCCCTTCTGGTAGCAATGGTGCACCTGGCTGCGGTGATTTCTGATCACCTGCCGCACCTCGTTGGGGTCCAGTTTTCCAAAGACATCGGCTTTTCCGTCGCGGGTTCTGATGGTGCGTCTGGTGATGCCGGGGCCCGGGTTGAAGCCGGAGGGAGTCCATCGTGTGCCATTGGGTTCAAGCCCACCCCATCCGGGCATGCCGTTTCCCGGGATCCCGAGTCCGCCATTGCCTGGAGAGCCACCGGGGCCACCGCGGCGCATGAGAGAATCTGACATCATCTCGCCGTCGGGATCACCATCACCCAGGTAGTCGTTGAACTCCTCGGTCTCCTGACCGAACACCGTATTGGATGCGGTGAGGGACGCGGTCATTGTGGAGAGGTTGGAGGCCAGAACATTCATGACTCCGGCACCTGTGGGACCGTTGAGCGTGTTGCTGCTGTTTGTGTTTCCCTGGGAACCCGCAGTTTTTGCGTTGTTTCGGGGATCACGGACCGACGGACTGTTGTTTTTGTCCTTGGAAGCGGTGGGCTTATAAATATTTTTGACGGCTTCCTTGACCTTTAGATCCACAGCTTTTTTCTGTTCCTTCAACTGCTTGGCCGCCAGGGCAGGGCTCTTGTAAAAGGCCCGCACCGAGGCATCGCTCATATCCCGGGTGTCCTGGAACAGTTCATCGCGCTGGAGATGGGCGAAATAGAACCCAAGACCTGCCATGACCACTATCCACACCATAATCTGCAGATGAAACACTTCTCTAGGGATCGAGAGGGGTAACAAAAGCGCGGGCTGGTCTGTGGCGACAATCTCCCAGCTCTTTCCCCGGTAACTGACAACAGCCTTCTCGCCAGGCTTCATATCATAGCTCATGGTCCCCGGATAACTTTCGGAGGGCCGTGCTTCAACCGTGGCGGTCAGATCGGGCATCAGGCGCTTCTCATTGTTTCGCAGGAGGCTGAACTCCATGGCGTCGGGAATATTCACCCTCAGGGCCCCCGCAGCACACTCGGCCATGGGGAACAGCTCCACAGGAAGTCCACGGGAATTCATGGAAAAATTTGCAGCAGGATCCTCACCAACAGTGAACCGGTCCTTGGTCCGGGAGCTCCTGTACAGGGAGGCCATGCCCATGAAAATACCAAAGGATCCCAGGACGAAGAGCAGCACCGAGGAGATGGCGAAGCCGTCATTACCCCGGGCCTTGGGGATAAACTTGTCCGAGAGTCCCTGCTCCTTGGCGATATCTTTGATAATGGCGTTAACCTTCATCTCCTCGTGGACGGCATCCACCGAAGCGTACCCAAGATAAGCACCCACCAGCATGATCAGCACGCCGAACACCATGGCTCCGAAGGCCAGCTTTTTGCTTCCCCTGCGGGCGGTGATCACGGATTTCTTCACCACCTGATTCTCCTCACGGGTGGTTATGAGCAGCGCGCCGGCACCCTTAACCCGGGCCAGCTCCAGGGGTGCTTCCTCAACACTGCACGCAGCAGCGGAGAAGAGCAGCACCATATTTCCCAGGGAAATTTCGTCACCCTCACCAAGGATAGTCCTCTGGGCGCTGCGGCCATTGACCAGAGTACCGTTGCCGGCGGTGACATCGGAGAGCACCCAGCTCCCCGAGGGCTCACGGGTGATAAAGGCGTGCATGAGCGCCACACTCTCGTCTTCAATACGCAGGGTCGCGGCCGTCCCTTTTCCGATTTTTATGGTCTCGTCGCTCAGTTGCTCCTCTCTGAGGAAGGTGAGCCCCTCCCGGCTATCTTTTCTGTATATGCGGATTGTTACTGTTTGGTTTTGGTTACTGTTTTTCATGGTTCATTCTCCTTCGGGTCTCATGCACCGTGTTACGACCCCGGGAGAATTTCTTCCCTGTTTCTTCTTGTAGAATTGTAATTTTTTTATGGCAGCAGAGGAAATCGAACCGCTACCCCATTGATATGTCGATTTTTTTGAATATTTTTTGGTGTTAAAAAAATCAGGGGTTGGCGGGGGCTTCGGGCTTGATCTCGGTGGGCTTCACTCCCTCATCGGGTTTGGGCTCGGGAGTTTTGGCAGGGTCAGCTGGATTGACCTCGGCGGGGGGCGTGTTTTTATCGTTTTTGGGAGCGGCATCCTTGGGCGGCTCGGTGGGTTTTACCTCCACGGGCCTGGCATCTGATTTGGGATCGGCCACCGCAGCACAGGGGCACATCTTGATCTTCTTGGCGGCAATCTTTGGGGGCTCAATGAGCGCTATGTTGAACGAGAGCACCAGCCCGTTCTGGATCTGCCACTTATCGCTCACCAGGGGAATTTTCACCGCCTTGAAGCTGTAATCAAGGGAGAAATATTTGGAGAGCTTGTAGCCCGCCTTGAACTCGAAATCCATGTTGAGCAGATCCATCCCCGACAGGCTGGTCTCGGAGTTGGTATACACGGGCATCATGAAGTTCGCCTTCAGGCTATAGTTGATGTCTTTCTTTATGGTCCCGGTCATGACCAGGTTGAGCTCCACGCCCATCTGTATTGTGTCTTCGAGCGCCTTCACCTCGAGTGCGTCGGTGGTCGCAGCATCATCGGCCACAGTCCAGCCGTTGCGCCCGTAGATCTCCCAGGCGCCGCCACCCAACTGGATGTACGGCTTGGCCCAGGGTCTCTCAAAGGGTTTCATAAAGAAACCGATGCTCTCCTTGAGAACCGTGGGAGAGAAGGGTTTGGTGAGATCCACGGAGTCCTGGGCCGCATAGGTGGCGGTCCGGATCTCTTCCCCCTTGGCATTGAGAAACCGGATATTCAGATCAGCACCACTGGCGTTGAGCATGTAACCGTCGAGCATGGAGGTCCTCATTCCAAGTTGACCATAGGGGCCCATCCACTTCACCTTGGGAAAGTGGTAGAGATACGCGGAAGAGATTTCAAAGTTATCAAGGGATTTGGAGAACTGATCGATGAGAGGAGTCTTCACAAAGTTGAGCTGCCACCCCAAATCGTTTTTCCACTCGTGGCCTGTTTTTGAGAGGTAAATCAACTGCCCCGTGAGGATATATCCAAGGTTCCAGGTAGAACCATCGGTCTGACCCACCACATCTTTTGATTTTGACCAGGAGACGGTCCCTGAGGTCTTGAGCATGGGATGCCACCCATATTTTTTCAGCTTGACCTCTTTGGGTTTGTCGGTGAGGAAATCCGTGGTCTGGCCCATGGCTGTAGACGGAAGGAAGAGAGTCAGTGCAAGCAGTGTCAGGATTGATTGTTTCATGGTAACTCCAAAATAAGCAGGAACGAGAATGAACCAAATAAGTACCTCTATTCCTAATTATTCAGGATCGAAATGCAAGAAAAAAAGAAAAATCATACAATCTTTTTCACCGATAAGTGTCATGGTAAAAAATTGCACCAAGGAACGCAAAGACAATGAAACCACACCTTCTCTTTTCACTTGTTCTTCCATTATGGCTGATCGCGAGCTGTGACGACACCAGCACTGCCTCCAACAACGCCAACAACACTAACAACACTAACAACACCAATAATACCAACAACACCAACAACACCAACAATATATCATTATCACGCATGGTCACCTTCAACACCCGGGCCATTGAGGCCTGCGGCACCTGGCCACCGGAGAATCAGCCGGAGCTCAACTATCTGACCCCACAGAATGTACGGGCGGGGGTGGTATCCGTGGCACTCATGAACACGCACAAGGATATCTCCCCCCTGGAGTTGACCGGGGACGGAACCATCCTGGATCTTGATCTCAGTGGTGGTGACACTCTCTTCAGTGGCCTGATCCCACAGGGGACCTACACACACCTGCGCATCGGCGTCGCGTGGTCCCAGTACGAGGTCCCCACCATGGTCCACTACACCGGAGACTTCATGGGAACCCTGCGCACCAACATGGCCCTGAGCAGTCACACCCACCCCGAATACGGCCCCCGAAGCCAGGGTGACTACAACGCAACCGTTGCAGTCATGGGCCAATCCCGTGATTTTTCCGGGACCACGCCCCTCAACTGCGTCATCTCCAACACCGGCGGAATCGCCTCCACCTTTGGGAGTGAGTTCTTCGTGCGAATTCCCATCCCGGGAGGACCCTTGCTTGTGGATGAGGAGAACACCGAGGCCGCGACCGTGGATCTGGATTTTCCCCTGGGTGACACCTTCTCTTTTCGGGACAAGGAGACCGCGGGATTTGCAGCGGGCACCCTGGACGTCACCACTGACCTCGCCGAGAGCGAAACCCCCGACGCCCTCGTGGAATGCAACCTCTTCCTCTCCGATCGCTGCACCGAGGAGGGGGTCGTCCCCATCCACCCCACCTGGGCCATGCCCGACTCCGACATCGGATTTTGCACCGACGGCGCGGTCATGGCCACCTGCCCCGTGGAGGGAGAAACTGCCTACGGTCAGGATGCCAACTACTCGGTTCACCCGCTGGACTACAGCGCGGCCGGGGGCGTGGTCACGGACAACGTCACGGGCCTTGTATGGCAGCAGGGCATGGTGGAGGGCAGTTTCGACTGGTGGGAAGCCCGCGACGCCTGTCACGCCCTGGAGCTTGGTGGATACTCCGACTGGCGCCTTCCCTCACGCATCGAGCTGGTCTCCCTGATTGACTACGGAGCCCTTGATCCAACCATTGATCTGGACGCCTTCCCGGGGACACCCAGTGACTTTTTCTGGACCGCATCCCCCGTCCCCTTCCTCAACATGATCTATGGCGTCCGCTTTGAACTGGGCTTCATCTACGATCACGACCCCTACTCCGCCGGTCGCGTGCGCTGTGTCCGCTCCGAATACACACCACCCCCGGAGCGCTTCTCCGTTGTCGGGGAGACGGTTGAGGACAATGGCACTGGACTCGTCTGGCAGCGGGCCCATCATCCCGAGGCCGTGGGCTGGCTCGACGCCCTGGCCTATTGTGAATCACTGGAGCTCGATGGCCAGACGGACTGGAGGCTCCCTTCCCTCAAGGAGACCCAGACTATCCTCGACGAACGGCGTCTGCAGCCTACCATCGATGTTGTTGCCTTCCCGCAGACTCCCTCTGAATGGTTCTGGTCCTCCACCGCCATTCAATATCCCCCCGATGAAGCCTGGTGCACAAGTTTCACCGACGGCTACGCCTCCATCCACGCGTTTACGGAGCTCCATCTGGTCCGCTGCGTCCGCTGATTCCCCGATCAATTCAATACCCGCGACAACCTGACCCCCTTCCCTGTCATCCATTTATCATTCTTTCTCGGGGTCAGAAAATGGTATGGTCAAAAAATCCCCACAACGTCGTAGCATAAAAGCCGGGAAAGGGAAAAACCATGAAAGCCTTAAAAATCAAGTCAATTCTCTGTCAGTGCCTCTTCATCACAACAGCATTCCTGGCGGCGTGCACCCCCTCGGGGACAAAAAACCCGGACAAAGGACCCCTGAGCGGATACTCGGGGTTTCCGCAGGTAAGCGAGAAGGGAGGCTCCCTGGTGATCGGACAGGGGGAGTTCTCCCTCACCGACGTGGACGTGAAAGCACCTCCCCTGGAGGTTATCTACTACTCTCCCCAGGGGAAAAATAACCACGTGCGGGAAATCGCCGTAGTCTTCAATCAACCCCTCTACGCCATGGGGACCGAGACGAAGAAGCACCAGATGGAGGAGATGTTCCGCATTGAGCCCGCGGTCAAAGGACAGCTCCTCTATCTCTCCGGTGACACCATGAAGATAGAACTGGAGAAGCCCCTGACCATGGGCAACCGATACACGGTCACCCTGAAAAAGGGCGTCACCGCAGTCTCCGGGAAAAAACTGGAGAAGGATCTCACCTGGCACATCGAGACCCCTTCTCCCCGGGTCTATGGAATCGATCAGTTCACCAGACATGTGGCGGATCACAGCGGAATCCATCCCGATGACGCCTTCTTCATCCGGTTCTCCGGCGAGGTCACAGAAAACGAAATCCGGCCCTTTTTACACCTTGAGGTCAATAAAAAATCCTGGCCCTTCGTGATCGCCCGCGTGGACAAGGAAAAATCAAAAATCCGCCTGTGGAGCGACCGCCCATTCCCGCGGGGTGCCACTGTCAAGGTCAGGGTGAACAAGGGATTTACCTGCAGGAGTGGCCCCCTCAAGGCCCCTGTTCCCTACCAGCAATCGTATTACGTTTACAGCCCCTCCTTCACGTCGGAGATCATCCTGGATCCCTATGTGGTCAAGTACAAGATCTTCGTCAATCCCCTCTCTCCCAACCTCAAGGTTTCCTTCTCGGGGT
Organism: Myxococcota bacterium; assembly: GCA_018821745.1. GTDB lineage: Bacteria > Myxococcota_A > Polyangia > HGW-17 > HGW-17 > SZUA-580. Next base: position 10,011 of record JAHJLU010000199.1, read on the forward strand.
TTGTGGACAAAAAGGCTTTTCTCAAACATATCAGCCTGCGGCCAGCCGCAAAGACCGCCACCTTCGATCGCGAAAATGAAGAGGGAAATTGTGCTTACTTCAAGGAGAAAAAGGGGGAGGGCTGTGGAAACAACTTCGCCCTCCACGGGTATCTGCGGCCACACACCACCTATACGGTCACGGTAAAAAAAGGGCTCACCGATCTCCACGGCAATGTCCTGAAAAAAGACTCGGATGTCACGTTCATTACGGGCGGCTACCCTCCCGGGCTGTTCCTCCCCAATGACCAGGATGCGCTCAAGGAGCCCTGGGCAACCTACGCCTTCAAATACACCAACCTCAAGTCGGTCCGCATAGAAACACGCCAGGTTCCATCAGAGACCCTCATCCCCTTTCTCCGCTGCCTGGATCTTCGGGTGCATAGAGAACCTCGCCCAACCCCCTACAGTTGCGCAAAACATATTGTGGCGCGCTCGAAACAGATTCCTCTGGGTGGCGCACGGGAGACAATCCACAAGCGCACGCTGGGACTCTCCAAAGGAATCAATGTTCTCAGTTTTTCCAGCCCCCAGATCGTGGACAGTGAAGAGAAACCCCTGGTCTTCCACCGCCTGGTCCTCACCTCCCAGCTGGGCATCCACTCACGCCTGACCCCCTATGGCGCCACGGTGTGGGTGACCGATCTGAAGACGGCAAAACCCGCTGAGGGGGTTATAATCACTATCTATTCCGAAAAGGGGTGGAAAATCGCCTCGGGAAAAACCGATGAGAAGGGTCTGTACCGGTATTCGGCCACTGCCAACAAATCACAATGGAGCCCCCGTGCCTATGTGGTCGGCCAGAAAGGCCAGGATGTGGCCTACACATCGATGAAATACCGGTACAGGACCTATTCCCCCTCAGGCATCGAGCACCCGGAAAAAGAGAAACCGGAAAAAACCTATGACAGTTACTTCAGTTACTGGCTTGGGAGCACCTATTCCAGGAACTGGAGCACCAGCGAGTTCACCACAGCCTACCTCTCCACGGAACGTAATCTGTACCGGCCCGGGGAGACCGTTCATTTCCACGGAGCCCTTCGGCACTATCAGGAGTGGAAGCCACGACCGGCTGCCAAGGAAAAAATCGAGATCCGGTTTATGAGTCCCTCGGGAACCGAACTGGAAAAGAAAACCCTGGTGACGGACGGCATGGGTGTCTTCCGGGGAACCTTAAAAATGCCGGCCAAAGGA
>JAHJLU010000200.1 GCA_018821745.1 Myxococcota bacterium
CTTCTTATTTTCAACCACAAGAACATAGGGGCCCCTGGGGCCCTTGTTCCTGACACCGGGAGCTTCCACCATTCCCTGGGCGTTGGTCGTGCCCTTCCAGATGTGCTCCGTATCCACATTGTAATAGTCTTTGGAATTTTTCCTTTTGTAGAGCGCCACAGAGGCATTCCCCACCGGTTTTCCCGAAGAGAGTTCAGTGACCATGGTGACAATACGATCATTGTCGTAGCGGGCGGTTATCCCCAGGTTGGTCACCTGGATCAGAACCCAGCGATAGGGGTTGGTGTAGCGGCTTGTGTGGAGGTCGGGGCTGTAGATCTGGACAAAAACCGTTCCCCCCTTCCCCTTGAGAATTTTATTGAGATTAATCCTCGATTTTTCCTGAACATTTTTCCTTTGATTGAACTTCTTCGCGTAGGTCATCCGCTGACCGGGCACGTAATCGGCGGGGCCCGGGATACCAGGTGCCTTGGCCAGCTGCTTTGGGGTCGGGACCTTGAATCGTGCGTACCGTTTCCCCACGTAGGAGTAGCTCCCCGAGCTCCAGTAATAGTCCCGCATGAGCCCGATGGTACTGAGCATGTGTTCCGGCTGTACTTCCACCAGCGTGATCACGGCCTCCTTGAGATTGTTGATGGTCTCAACTTCCAGCGCCTTCCCCTCTTTGGATTCCAGAACACCGAACTTGTAGGCAGGCAGGTGCATTTCCGGGGTGGCATCCAGGATCTTCAATTTTCCCTGCCATTTCGCCGGGAGCGTCTGCTCGTAGATGTCTTTGACGTCGCGTTTGACTAAGACCGTATAGGTTTTTGCCGGTAAAAACTCCCCGTTGAGGTACACGGACTCGCCATAACCACGGATCTCAAGGTTCTTCACCGCGGGCCTGATGGCGATACGCTTCTTCATCTCCTTCTCATCAAGGGCCAACCTGTTGGAGAACTGTATTCGGGGGGAATGTCCCGGCAGACAGGGTCCCAGCTTCCATCCGCAGCCAACCCCGTTCACCTTCAGCGGCCCATAGGTCTGAAAGGTCAATGACTGATCCGCGAGGGTCTCAAGGGGTCCCTCTTCGGAGCGGATTCCTTTTTTCAACCTGACAGTAAACCCCGTGGCCTTGGGAAGCTCGGCCCTCGGCTGCAGAACGACTGTCCGCCTGGCGTCCCACTTTTTGTGCTGCTTGCCCCAGGGTTTTACATCCTTCCACTTGCTGCGTGGGACCAGGGTGAAGGGGATCTGTGTCAACCCTGCCAGGACGCTGGTGTTGGCGGCAATATGGGTGGGGTCAATGCGCTGGTTGAATATGAGAACTATGGCCGCTTCGGGGATCACGTGACTCTGGGTGCTGTATGGGTGGCTGCTTGCGAGAGCGACCCGGGGTGTCTCGAAACTGAATTGACGGCTCTCTTTGAGAACCCCCCCTACCGCAGAGGTCGTTCCCTGCGGGATTTTCACCACATATCGGGTGGCAAAAGGGAAGCGCCGATCCGGTTCAAACGAGACAACGGTTGTGCCAAGCCATTTAAATGCCCCCTGGGGCCTGGGATCTATGGAGAGGGGAATTTTCTGGTTCTTCTCCTGCTCCAGATCCGTGAGAGGGATCATGGGCTGATTAAAGCTCACCGTGAGCGCTCCCATGTTCTGGACCTTGCCCAGGGGATGGGCCCGAAGTACCTCCAGAGGCCCGTAATCACGGCGCTCCATGTCCCCCTTTGCGGCGACGGGGAATTCGCTCATCTTCTCCGTGACCCGCTTGGGCGGAGGTGGTCCCTGATAGAGCGAGAACTTTCGGTCCTGGGCATTCTCCACCATTATTGCAAGGCCCGTGAAGGGATCGATGGTGGTGGCACCCTTGGCGCTGGTCACGGGGAGCCTCGTGGGGTCGGTGGTCTTCGGCTGGCAGGCCATAAAACTGAGCAGGGCCGTGGCCACAATCAGGGAGAGTGTTACGTGAATTTTTTTCCTCATGGATATGTCCTTCGGGGGACCCATGCTGCGAACACCGCCGCTGGTGCCATTGCCATGAGGTCCCGGTTGAGTATTCCTGTCAGGCCACCACTATACGCGAATGCTGCTCCATTTCACCAAATTATTTCGTGCCCTGCCCTGAAAACACTGCGCAACTCCTTTTCCGCGCAATGGCCGCGCAGATATGATATGCACTTTGAGAATTGAGAAAGGAGTTCTCCATGACCGAGCACAGTCAGTTTTGTCCCTCATGCGGTGCCAAACTCACGGGTATCATGCAGTTCTGCTCCCAGTGCGGCGGGGTGATACCAACACTCCCGGCGCAGGATCCCGGGTTCGCCGCCACTCCCGAATCTCCCCAGGCGCCCCCCTGGGAGGCCCCGCCCCCGCCAGCCGCACAACCGGCTGCGATGCAACCACCCTCGACACAACCACCGGCGTCACAACCGGCTGCGCCCATGGTCCCGGGTTTTGCCCCTGCTCAGCTCTCCACGGCGCAACCGCCCCAACCTGTGGGGACACCTCCCCCACCGGGAACGCCACCGCCGCCAATACAAAATGACGATCCGCCGCTTCGCCTGGATCTCAGCTACGGGCAAAAAGTGCACATGAACTTCATGGGAATGGTCGCGGTGTGGGTCGTCGTCTCAGCCTTCCTCAGCCTCGGGTGGGTGACCATCGGTCAGGGACGAATGATGCTCAAGGTGACACCCTCGGGATATCGCGTCTGTCGCAGGGCCATCTGCACCACCATCGATTTTGATATCGGGAAGGTGAAGCAACTGAATGAACCCCTGGGAACCTTTGGAGGCTTGTTTTTCCCGCTGATGATGATCGGGGCCATCGTGACCCTTGGCGCCGTCACCTTTTTGCAGTTCGGACGCATGACCCACCATGGCTACCGCACGGTGATGAAGACAATCCTGGTAGCCAACGGGATCACCATTGTCCTGAGCGCACTCATGATGGGCTTTATGATGTGGGGGTGGAGCACAAAAATTGGCAAGGCGCCCGATGCATCACCCACCGCATGGGGAATCCTGATTATCATCGGCGTCATCGCATCCCCCCTCGCCATGCTCACGTGGCGTAAACCCCAGACCAAGGCTTGACGCCAACACATTTCCGGGCACCGATCCAGCGCGAGGATACAATGCAATCCATTCTGTTTACTCCCATTGGCGTTATTCGATCGCCCTTCACCGTCAGAGCGGGGATGCCCATTCAACCGGCCGGCGCACAAAACATCCGCGGGACAGTTGAACTTGACAAGGCCTTTGAAGAAGGACTGAGAGACCTGGATGGCTTCTCCCATATTGAGCTCATCTATCATTTCCATGGCTCGGTGGGGTTCGACCTCACGGTAACACCGTTTATGGACACCAGACCCCACGGACTCTTCGCCACCAGAGCGCCCCGAAGACCCAACGCCATAGGTCTCTCCGTGGTGCGGCTGGTAGGTATCGAGGGAAATATTCTCCACGTGGAGGGAGTGGACATCCTCGACTCCACGCCGCTCCTGGACATTAAACCCCACGTCCCCCGCTTCGCCGCCCCCGGTGAAATCCGCACGGGATGGCTCGCCGACCAGGGGGACCAGAGCAAAACCCGCAAATCC
>JAHJLU010000201.1 GCA_018821745.1 Myxococcota bacterium
CCTGGAGCATGTCTCCAAGATTTCTCTCACCTACCCCGAGATACCCATTGTTCTGTTGCTGCCCGAGCCGATCCAGCCATCCCTCAACTGGGGGCCGAAGGTCTTCGCGCTGGTCAAACCCATATCAGCCTTTTCCATCCTGGAGCGACTCCAATTTCTGAACAATACGGAGTTTCCCTACGATGGTCTCCTCAAGGGTGGGATGCTCCTGTCTCTCCTGGATCACTGCCTCAGTGAAAATAAATCATTTAGAATTTCTATAAATTACAATGATGTGCATACAGCAGATCTTCTGATCCGTGATGGTCAGTGGGTTTCAATGTATCTGGATGACGGGTTGCGCAACGACAAACTGCTGCTCCCCTTCTGCTGGGACAATGCGCTGTATAAAATAGAAGAAACCTCCAAAGCCGAGGTGGGGGAGTTTGAGATTACGCCTGCGGACTACCAGAAATTCCGTATGGAGTTGCACTCCTGGCTCTCGCTCATGGAACAACTCCCCGATTCACTGGCACCCGTACGTTGCAACAAGAAGAACCTCAAAAATTATAACTCCAATCTTCCGTCGAAGGTCAAACCCCTCATAAAGCTTCTGGACGGGGAGCGAGATCTCTTCCGGGTTTTTCTTGACTGCGAGCTGCGTCCCTTCGAGACTGCGCAGCATCTGGGTTATCTTTTTTACTCCAAAATTATGGAAGTCAGTGACCCGAGCGCCCCGGCATTTATCCCGGAGAACATCCCCATTCCCTCCGTGGGACGCAACTCAGAGCCCGGTGATATCCCAGTCGAGGAGCCCAAGCGTCGGTCAAAGGAACTGGCGGCCTGGATCATGGATCCCCTCAACGCCGCGAGGAAACTTGAGGAGAAGCTCAAAAAGGATATCAAGGAGAGCCGGCGTCAGGAGCCCGATGAAAAACAGTTCAGACCCCGCAGACGTACCCAGCCGGGGCTTGGAAAACTCATAGGGTTGTTGAGCGGAGCTGCCGATACTGAGACCATTGAAGACCATGGTGCATGGAACAATGTCTCCACCAGTGAGCGCCTTGAGAGTCACGAGTTTGCAAAAAGTTTTGTCATGACTCTCGGTGGAGATGCGGAGCTTGAATCCGAGGACGAACAGTCTGTCCCCCTGCCGATCCACCAGGAGATCACAAAAAAAGTCACCCCGGGGAATGATCAGCACGAGCAGTCGGGAAGTTTCAAGGTCTCTTTTTCCAGTGACGGAGAAATTGAAGATGTAAAACGTGTGGCCACCCAGGAGATGGAAGTCTTTTCGGGATCAGAAGTCTTTGATCTTGCTGATATCCCAGCAATTATTCTCGATGGTGAGGGTCACGATGTGGTTCTTGAACAGGATTTTGAGAATCAGGCGCTGCAGTCCGGAGTGATAGAGTTTGACTTCAAAGACAAAGTTGCAAAGACGAGCCAGCAGGAATCTGAAGATGAAGAAGACCAGCCGGTTGCTCGAAGCTCCGTCCATGTGGATCATGAATCACCCTCCCGGGGTGATGCCCTGGATTCCTCACCTCCCATACCCATTGAAAAATCAGATATTATCAATGAAATAAAGCAGATTCCCAAGATTGACAAAGAAGAAAACCGCCTGGCCAGGGAGCCGCTCTCCGTGGATCCCGAGCGGGTCAGTGTCTCCCAGGATGCGCTCTCGACCCTGAGAAAAAAACGCCTCAAATCAGGGACTGTCAATGATGATGAGGACTCCGAAGAGCGCCTCAGTGACAAGTACCAGAACATGCTCGACAACATCTCCAAGTCCGATCCCCAGATGGACTCCCCATACGATGTGGAAGAGCAGGAACAAAGTGTCGCCGCTCCCGCCTATGAGAGCTTTGATCAAAAAAGTGACACATTCTTTGACTACGAGGAGCCTTCCCACACCCACGATGATCTGGAGACCTTTACCACCATCGACTATCGAAAACGTGGCAAGGGAAAATACATACTCCTCGTTGTGGTTGTGGCCGCTGTTTTTGCCGTGTGGTTTTTCAAGTTTCGCGGCTCTGACACCGCAGGCCAGGGAGATTCCGATCTCAAAAAGAATATGGCCCAGGCCATGACGCCACCACCCATGGTGGTCCTCCCCATGAAAGTGGTCAAGGCCCCCATGGTGGTCAAGGCCCCCCCTGTCATGAAAGTGGCACCCAAACCGAAAACGGATCCCGCTCTGGAGCAGAAGAAAAAGCTGCGTACAGAGGTTGAAGCACTCTTTGCACAGCATTCAAAAAAGCGGAGCCGTGTGATCTACAACCAGATTAAAAAACTGATACTGGCTTCCCCCGTCAAGGAACCCCGGGCCATGGAGCTTGCCGCGCTCATAGCCTTCGATTATGAAGGGGAACTGGTTTTTGCCGAGAACACGGCAAAAGAAGCGCTGGCCATCGACAATACCCGCGCAGAAGCGTGGTGGGTTCTGGGTCTTTTAGCCTACGAGCGAGGCAACAAGTCCAACAGAAACACTGCATTTGCTCATTATTTCAAACTTGTCCCCAATAATAAAAAACGCCGACAACTTGCTGAAAGAATGGGATTCAAACCCTGAGTCCCCTCCCCCCTCCCCATGCTGGTACTTGGAATAGAAAGCTCTTGTGATGAAAC
>JAHJLU010000202.1 GCA_018821745.1 Myxococcota bacterium
AACGTGTTGCAGCATATCGCAGGCTACTTCAAGCGCTCCCTCAGCAAAGACGAGAAGGCGGAGGTGCAGGAAATCATCGCCCAATATCATGACGGACTCATACCTCTCATCGTTCCCATCACCCTTCTCACCCACTTCGTTCGAAAATATGGTGAGTCATATCTGGCGAACCAGCTTTATCTCAATCCTCACCCAAAGGAGTTAATGCTTCGCAATCACTGGTAGGGAAAGTCCAAGGAGAGTTTGCACTGGGGCTAGAATCTGGAAAGTTCTGATTGAAGTACGGTCCAGAGTTGCTCCCGTTGCCGCGCAGTGTGTTGTGTTCTGGGGAAGATAGCAGTGATATGGGGGGTCCTGTCAAGCCACAGCTTGCCGGACACCTCCCTAGCCTGGGGTGAGGCCGCCAGCCATACTATGGTGTCCGCGCCCATTGCCGGTGTACGAAGGAGAGGAGCCATAATGCCATAGAATTTAGGCAGAGAGAGGGCAACCCCCGGGGTGTTCGCCCAGCCTGGATGCATGGCGTTGCATGTGATGCCGGGTTCCAGTGCCGCTAGCGTCTCGGTAATCATGAGAAGGCCCCTTTTTGCCCTGGCGTACGCTTTAGGTCCGTCATAACGGCCGCGCTCATACTGCAGATCGTCCAGGCGGATGGGTTGCGTGTACATGCCCCCCGAGGTCACATTGATTATTCTCGCGCGGGGGGAAGCCTTGAGGGATGGGAGCAACTCTGTGGTGAGCGCGAAGGGCGAAAGCAGCAGCAGGGCAAAGGACCTTTCATAGCCTTCATGGGTCACCTTTCGCTCGTTGAAGAGGGCGCCGGCGTTGTTGATAAGCACATCAACCCGAGGGAGTTCCTGGCGCAGAGTACGTGCCACCGAGACGGTCTGTGCGACACTGGTCAGATCCGCCGTCACAAAACGAATTTGGCTGTTCCCCGTCTCCTGAGTCAGATTTGCCACGGTCTGCGCCCCTTTTTCGGGGTCACGGCCGATAATGACCAGGGTTGCCCCCAGTGCCGCCAGTGACGCAGCTGCTGACCTGCCAAGCCCGGAGGTTGCGCCAGTGATCACGACTGTTTTCCCATCCATGGAGGTGTCAAGCGCGGTAAAATTTCGCCTAGCCTGAAGAAACCCCATTTTGGTAAAGGAAAGCGCCCCGGGCAATAGCATCAAATCACCCAAAATACTGGGCAGTGATGGTTTTGAGGGCGCTGGCCTTATAGCACCCAGGGTTCTCTTGAGGCCTGATATCCCGCGGCTCCCTGTAAAATGCATGAATGGCCGCATGAGAGGCTCCAGGGATGGTGAAGCCAGAGTAAGCTCCAGGCGCCAGGTAATGGTGGTCCCAGAGGAGGTCCCCGAGAGGGTGATGTGGTCAAGGAGGGTGAAGTTGGCACCCGACCCTTTCGCCACAATCGTACCGGCGGGGTCCACTTTTATGAGCGTGTAGTCAACGGGAACCTTCCTGGGTCCCATGGCTAGCATTACCATGTAACGGCTCCCTGTCACCGGCGGTCCGGGTGAAAGGGAGATGACCTCGTGGACCCCCGGATCCCACAGTTCGAAATTGGTGAGGTCCGCAAGATAGGAGAACACCTGGGCGAGGGGGCGAGGGGAGTGAAAGGTCTTTTCCATGGAGATCATGACGCGGCTCCTTCTTGCCACCCTTTTGTATTCAGGTCTGGGTTTTGGGTGGACCGTTACCTTGGGCGCATTTTCGCAGACGACACCGGTCCATGTCAAGGCAGATATCGCCTTCAGTGGTTACATTCTGCAGCTTGTAAGACTTCGGTTTTCCAGCGCTTTACTCGAGTTGGGAGAGTGTACCCCTGCTGGCGTTCATGGTTAAGTCAACGAGCAAAAGAATCAGAACCATACATACAGTCTGCACGCGGCAAAATTTGATAATTGAATTGGTTGTCAAATACATTGGGGGGTACTATGATCCGGGAAACAATTAAGAGTGTAACGTCATGAAATTTTTTGCAAACCATCTGTTCATTGGTCTCTTGCAATGGTAGGAGATCCCAAACGCTGCTTCCGGTTTTTGTCGGGTCCTGACCGTTCTTTCTCTCTTCGTTGTGGCACTCCATCGGCTCCATTCCCATCTTGGTTGGTGGGTATTTGGGCATGATTCTCAGGTGAAGGCAACGTGATTATCCCTGTTCTCGATGTTTCAGGCAGACTGGTCCCCCTGCTGCCTCGGCTACTGGTTTTCTCATTGGGATTCCAAGGTGGCTCAGAACTCTTCCGGGTGGAGCTGCACCTCTTCCATGTCCTGGCAGGCAGCTTCCTGAGCGAACAGGTCGTCACTATCGGGCGGGCTGTCCCCGAAACTGAACCGGGGCGCTGCATTGAATAGCGGCAGTGCAGGCACCTTGCTTTGTAATTGTAGCAAAGGGGTCCCGGTTCAGCATGGTGGGTGAGGCACGGGCTGGAGCGAAGTACGGGGTCTGTGTGGACTCG
>JAHJLU010000203.1 GCA_018821745.1 Myxococcota bacterium
AAGCTGACACCATCGCGGGGACGCCCGAGTACATGGCCCCGGAGCAGGCACGGGGAGTCAAGGGTGATAGGCGCAGCGACATCTACTCTCTGGGGATCATCCTCTATGAGATGCTCACCAACGATCTCCCCTACCTGGGGAAGACCTCCGAGGAAGTCTTTCATAAGTCCTTCCACGATCCTGTTCCCTCCCTGCGGGTCCGTTATCCAGAGCTGGACATTCCCGTTGAGGTCGACGCTCTCCTGGAGAGAGCCCTCGCAAAGGATCCCATTGATCGCTATCAGAATCTGGAGCAATTCATCAGTGATCTGAATCGCTGCTTCGGAAGGGTCTTCTACTCCCGGGATATCCCCACGGTTCTTAAAAACAATAAAGATATTAATATTGATCCATCCCTGGCTTCGGACCTCAACAGGCTCTTCTCCGGCCCCAAAAAAAGAAACTCCTCCCTGCAGAGCAAAAAGAAAATAACCTCTGTGGAAAAATCCCAGTCCGTAACGGCGCTGCGAAAAAAAGAGAGCCTGGTGGTTCAGACCCGTGAATACGGGACCACCGAACCTGTCAGTGACGTCCCAGCCCAAGCCCCCAAAGAAGAGAAAACCATAGACCCGTCGCTGGCCAGGGATCTCTCCTCCCTGTTCGGCAAGGGCAAGAATAAAAAATAGAGGCCGGTGGGGCTTTTCAGGGGTCAGTTCTCGTGGGCGTCGTAGGCGTCGATGATGCGCTGAACAAGCGGGTGGCGGATTACGTCGTCGCGGGTGAATCGGCAGATGGCGATACCTTCTACGTCCTTGAGGTAGTTAATGGCCTGAACCAGTCCCGACTGCTGGGAGACGGGGAGGTCGATCTGGCTGATATCACCATTGATTACGCACATGGAGCCTTCACCGATGCGTGTGAGGAACATTTTCATCTGAGCGGGTGTAGTGTTCTGGGCCTCGTCGAGGATGATAAAGGCGTCCTTGAGCGTGCGACCCCGCATGAATCCCATGGGTGCCACCTCAATGGTGCCATCGGTGAGGAGGGACTTTGCCCGTTGCCGGTCGAACATCTCAAAGAGCGCATCGTAGAGGGGCCGAAGATAGGGGTTGACCTTCTGCTCCAGATCTCCCGGGAGGAAACCCAGTTTTTCTCCCGCCTCCACGGCGGGACGGGTGAGGATGATGCGGCGCACATGTCGCTCGGCGAAGTGTGAGAGCGCCATGGCCATGGCGAGGGAGGTCTTTCCCGTGCCCGCGGGTCCCACACCGAAGACCAGATCAAAGTTTCTCAGGGCGTTGACATAGGTCAGTTGATTTTCAGTCCTTGTGGCAATGGTCTTTCCATCGAAGCTCTTGAGCACAGACTCTGAGAGCACCTGTCCCAGACTGGTTTTTCCATTCTGACTCAAGGAGTTGATGGCGTGTTGAACATCAGCCTCGTAGACCGCATGGCCCCGCTCGATGGTGTCGCGCAGCTGCCCGAAGAGATCCAGGGCCCTGTTCACGTTCTCTTCTTCGCCACAGAGGATGAGCTCGAGTCCCCTGGGGGTGATGGTGATGTCGAGCCCCCTGGAGATGATCTCAATATGCCGGTGTTTGACCCCGAAGACCCTGACGGCGATGTCGGAGGAGGGGCAGGAGAAGAGCGATTCGATCATGGATAGGTTCCAAGGTCAGTATAGGAATCCTGGGGAAACCCTTCCCATTCTGCATCTGGCGCGAAGGCATCTGTCCCATTGGTGTCTCCGGTAGAGACGGTGGTTTTGCGTCTCAGGGTGGTATCGATAGTTGTAACGCCACCCGAAGTCCATGCAGTGCCGGGATCTGTACCAATCTGGCCAAATACATCGTAGGTGGTACCCCCGCAATCCAGCGCCACAGCGTCGTTTCCGTTGAAGCTCAGGGAGCCGTGGTATTGATCACAGGTTACGCCCCAGCCGTTGTTTTCAATACTTGAACTGCAGAGGAGATAGTTGTCTCCGGTGACGAGGGAGAGGGCGCTCAATGCAATGCTGGCAGTGGCGGTCGAGTTGCCATTGTAGTAAATTTTCACCGTACAGGTGCTCATGTCAAAGCTGCCCGAGGCGGAGGCAACATAGATCTCCAGAGCTTTGTAGGTGGATGAGCCTTCGAGATATTCAGAAAAATATATATTGGGACCGGTGATCGTCTCACAGTGTGCCGTGCCACCGGAGGTGGTGCAGGACTGTGATGATGTGGTGCAGTTCTGGGTGTCGTCCCAGTCGAGGCAGGTGTTGGCCTGGAGGGTGCAGGTCTGTGCAATATTTGAATTACAGCGGGTGTCACCGGCCTGGGTGCAGGCGTCCTCACAGTTAATGTAACACTCGGCGATGTCCTGGGCGTTGATGTGGCATTCTTTGCCGCTTGCGACACAGTTATCCTGCAGGACCCATTCGTTGCAGCCACTCACCAGAGTACACTCCTCAACAGTGTTGTTGGTGCAGCGGGTCTCGCCGGGGGTGTCACACTGATTCTGGCAGGTGTCGACGCACTCGGCGTCTCCCGAGGTGCCGTTGACCTGGCACACCTGGCCGAGCCCTGAACAGTCAGTGTTATCCACCCAGTCATTGCAGCCCGAAACCAGGGCACACACCTGGAGCATGGCCCCTTCAATACACTGGCTCTCACCATCGGAACACACAACATTGCAGTTGTTGGTGTTATTGGTGTTATTGGTGTTGTTAATGTTGTTGACGTTGTTGACGTTGTTGGTATTGTTGATGTTGTTTTCAATGCCCTTGCTCCCCGACGCGCAGGAGAGCAGTAACAATGCCCACACCGTGACAATGAGATGTATTCGCATGGTCAAACCTTCCTCAAGAGGACTCGCCCCTTACATTCCAGTATATACCACGGCTTTTTATTGGGTGCCACAGGAAAGATAGGCAGATGTGGCCCTGAAGCCCCTATTTTTTCAACTGGTTATGAAAAACGAATAAATGGTGGGAGTAGAAAGGCTTGAAACAGACGGGCTTACATCATGCCGCCCATGCCGCCCATGCCGCCCATGCCGCCCATGCCACCCATGCCACCGCCGCCCATACCGGCGGCAGGATCTTCTTTCTTGGGTTTCTCGGCGATCATGGCCATGGTGGTCATCATGAGACCCGCCACGGAAGCGGCGTTCTCGAGCGCGCTGCGCACTACTTTAGTGGGATCAATAACACCCGCGGCGACGAGATCTTCATAGATGTCAGTGGCTGCGTTGTAGCCGAAAGAGCCTGTACCCTCTTTTACCCGCTGGATAACGATGGAACCGTCCACGCCGGCGTTGAAGGCGATCTGGCGGAGGGGCTCCTCGATGGCTTTTCTGAGGATCTTGATGCCCACTTCTTCACCGGGAAGAGTTTCTACGCCGTCGAGGGCGCTCAGGGCTCTCAGAAGCGCAACACCGCCACCGGGGACGATGCCTTCTTCCGCCGCGGCACGTGTCGCGTGGAGAGCGTCTTCAACGCGGGCTTTCTTCTCTTTCATGGCGGTTTCCGTGGGGGCACCGACCTTGATCACGGCGACGCCGCCGACGAGGCGGGCCAGGCGCTCCTGGAGCTTCTCTTTGTCGTAATCGGAGGTGGATTTTTCGATCTGTACCTTGATCTCTTTAATGCGGCCGGCGATCTTGTCTTTGTCGCCTTTGCCGCCGACGATGGTGGTGCTGTCTTTATCGATAACCACGCTGGAAGCGGTTCCCAATTCCTCAAAGGTCATTTTTTCCAGGCTGCCGCCCAGTTCTTCCATGACGGGCTCTGCGCCGGTCAGGGTTGCAATGTCCTTGAGCATCTCTTTGCGTCTGTCACCAAAACCGGGGGCCTTAACGGCGCACACCTGGAAGGAGCCGCGGAGTCTGTTGAGCACGAGGGTGGCCAGGGCTTCGCCGTCAACGTCTTCAGCGATAACGAGGAGTGGGCGGCCGTTGCCTTTTTGGATCACTTCCTGGAGGATGGGGAGGAAATCCTTCATGGTGGAGATTTTCTTCTCGTAGACCAGGATGAAGGGGTTCTCGAACTCCACCTTCATGGTGTCGGCGTCGGTGATGAAGTAGGGGGAGAGGTATCCGCGATCAAACTGCATGCCCTTCACGGCTTCAAAGGTGGTCTCGATGGATTTGGCTTCTTCCACCGTGATGACGCCCTCTTTGCCCACTTTGTCCATTGCCTTGGCGATGATGTCGCCGATGAGGGTGTCGCCGTTGGCGGAGATGGTGCCGACCTGAGCGATTTCACTGGAATCTTTGATGGGGCTGGAGCTTTTCTTGATCTGGGCGACGATCTTCTCGACGCCTTTGTCGATGCCGCGCTTCACTTCCATGGGGTTGTGACCGGCGCTGACCATTTTAACGCCCTCGCGGTAGATGGCCTGGGCCAAAATAGTGGCGGTGGTGGTTCCGTCGCCAGCCACATCGGAGGTCTTGGAGGCAACTTCCTTAAGCATCTGTGCGCCCATATTTTCGAACCTGTCTTCCAGTTCGATCTCTTTGGCAACACTGACGCCGTCTTTGGTAACCGTGGGGGATCCCCATGATTTTTCAATAACCATGTTACGACCCTTGGGGCCGAGGGTCACTTTGACCGCATCGGAGAGAATGTTCACACCACGAAGGATGGAGGCTCTTGCCTTCTCATCAAAAATAATTTCCTTGGCTGCCATATTGGAATTCCTTTCGTTATATCGTTAATAGTTAAATATTATCAAATAGATAACCATTCATCAGATTTTCAACGCTTCCAACTTAAACACTAATTATCTGAAGGCAACCCTCCCGAGACATTTTTTCTTTGCCGGTTTTCATTCCTTTGTAAATAGTGTACTCTTTGGTCCTGAATCGAGGGCTGACCGGGGCCTTGGGCAGCATGTGCCGACTGGCTTGTCACCCCCGAAACACTGCAAATCAAGCCAGGGAAAATACAATGTCACGTTCAACCACTCCCCACCGGGGCCTTGATGACTCTCAGATCCTAAAAAGCAGGAAAAAACACGGGTCCAACGCTCTTCCTCCACCACCGATCCGCCGCTGGTATCAGATTCTGCTGGGTGTGGCCTCCGACAAGACCATTATTATCCTCTCCGTGGCTGCTGCCATCAGTATTATTATCTCCACCTACACCGGGGAGTCCATTTTCGAAGGGTTGGGTATTATTGTAGCCGTCACCATCGCCGTGGGCGTGGGATTCATGAGCGAGATGCGATCATCCCAGGCGTTCCAGTCGCTCCTTGAGGAGAGCGAGAAGGTGCGGGTCAAGGTGGTCCGCCAGGGGAAGTTCCATACAATCAGTTCCGATGATCTGGTGGTGGGTGACGTGGTCCTTCTGGAAACGGGCGACAAGGTCCCCGCCGACGGAGTAGTGCTCCACACCGTGGATCTCACCTGTGACACCTCCATGATCACCGGAGAATCGGCCTCCTCATCCCCCGATCCCGAGGAGGAGCTGTGCCGCGGGTACACCATCCTTACCGGCGAAGGCTCCATGGAGATCACCAAGGTGGGAATGGCTACGGAGATGGGGAAGATCCGCGAGGCTCTGGCCCACGAACCCGAGCCCACACCCCTTCAGGAGCGGCTCTCTGCCCTGGCTGACAAGATCGGCATCGCCGGTACCATCGCCGCGGTGGCCATCTTCGTGGCCCTCATGACAAGAAATCTGCTCACCGTGGGCAGCGCCCTCACCATGGCCCTGGTCTTCAAGTTCATGCTCAACGCCTTTATTGTGGCGGTGACCATTGTGGTTGTTGCGGTCCCCGAGGGGTTGCCCCTGGCGGTTACGCTCAACCTGGCGCTCAACATGCGGCGCATGGCCAAAGACAAAAACCTGGTGCGGACCCTGGCCGCCTCGGAAACCCTGGGCAGTGTCACGGTCATCTGCAGTGACAAGACGGGGACCCTCACCCTCAACCGCATGCGGGTTGCCTCACTGTGGACTCTTGAGAAGGGTCTCGAGGACGCCAAGTCCCGCTGCAACCTTCCCCAGAGCTCCGACCTCTATAAACTTCTCCTGGGCGCCAACTCCACGGCTCACCTGGAGAAAAATGCCCAGGGCCGCACGGAGTATGTGGGGAACCCCACGGAGGGGTCATTGCTGTTATTGCTGGAGGAGTGCGGCATCGATTATCTGGAGATCCGGGAGTCCTGCGGAATCATCACGCGGTGCCCCTTCTCCTCGGCACGGAAGATGATGTCTACCCTCGTCTCCTGGAAAGACGGCCACAACCTGCTCCTGGTCAAGGGCGCCCCCGAGCGGGTGCTGGAGAAGGTCACAAGCGTCTCCTCTTCCCTCACCGGCGAGCCAGTCCCCTATGACTCCGTAAAGGACCAGATCTGCGAGGTACTCCAGTCAAGCGCGGGAAAAGGGGAGCGGGTGCTCGCCCTCGCCTATGCCCGGGTACCGGAGGGGATCCATGAGTGTCAGGAGCATGGTCTCACCCTGTGGGGGTTTGCTGTGATCCGTGATCCCGTTCGCAAAGAGGTGGCAGAGGCCATAGATCAGTGCCGGGATGCGGGGATCAAGGTGAAGATGGTCACTGGGGACAACCCCCTCACGGCCAGGGCTATCGCCGATGAGCTGGGTATGGTCTCCGACGATGACCTGGTCCTCGAGGGAGACGCCTTTGAGAGAATGAGCGACGAGGAAGTGAAACAAATATTGCCCCGGCTGGCAATTTTAGCCCGATCACGGCCCCACGACAAGTTTCGCCTGGTCTCACTGCTCAAAGAAGAGAACGAGGTAGTGGCGGTCACGGGCGATGGCACCAACGACGCGCCGGCGCTCAAAAAGGCAGACGTGGGCGTATCCATGGGGATCTCGGGGACCGAGGTCGCCAAGGAAGCCTCCGATGTTGTCCTGCTTGATGACAACTTCAAATCCATCGTCAAGGGCGTGGTATGGGGCCGCAGTCTCCAGAGCAATATCAAAAAATTCTTGCAGTTCCAGCTCACGGTCAATGTGGCCGCCCTCACGGTCGCCTTTGTGGGGGCCCTCATCGGCGGCCGATCTCCCCTCACGGCCGTGCAGCTTCTGTGGGTCAATCTGATAATGGACACCCTCGCCGCCGTGGCCCTGGGGCTTGAGCCCCCCGCCCCGGATCTGCTGGACAGGAAACCCCGCAACCGCAAGGCTCCCCTCATCTCCCGTCCCATGTGGTGGATGATCATGGGGATGGGTCTGTTTACCTTCGTCTCCCTCATGATCCTCTTCCGGTGGAATTTTCTGGGCACGGGCGCGCGGTACTCGCGGGAGCACCTCTCGGTTATTTTTACCACCTTTGTCTTCATTCAGGTCTTCAACGAGATCAACGCCCGCTCCATTGACGCCTGGACGAGCCCCTTCAAAGATATATTGAAGAGCAAGGGGTTTCTGCTCATCGGTGTCCTCATCGTTGTGGTGCAGGTCCTCCTCACCCAGTTTGGCGGTGCGCTGTTTCAGACCACTCCCCTCTCCCTGGTCACCTGGGGCAAGATAGTCGCATTCTCCTCCACGGCCTTGATTATGGGGGCCATTATCCGGGCCCTCATGCGCAGCGTAAAAGTGGTGGAGGCGTAGGCCATGGCGCTGGAGATTGAGCGCCGGTTTTTGCTGACCAGCCTCCCTGATGTGCCGTGGGCCACCTTTGTGCGGATCAGGCAGGGGTATCTGGGTGAGCATCCCCATGAGGTTCGGCTCAGGGAACAAACGGTCTCATGCTGTGGAGCCAGCTGGGTTCTGTGTAAAAAGAGCGGCACGGGGCTGGTGCGCGAAGAGACGGAGCTGCCCGTGACAAAGGCACACTTTGACATGCTCTGGCCGCTGTTTCAGGAGCGCTCCATCGAGAAGACCCGGCACGTTTACACCACGGGCGATTTTCTCAACTGGGAGGTTGACCTCTTTGAACATCTGCGCCTCGCGTCGGGAGCGCCCCTCATTATTATGGAGGTGGAGCTTCCCCACCCTTCCTATGCGCTCACTATACCCTCAGAATTGGCCTCCCTGGTGCTCCGGGAGGTTACGGGGGAGAGTCAGTGGCTCAACACCAGCCTGGCCCGCCACGGCCTCCCTGCGGCAGCCGGGTTGTAAAGAGTCACTCCGTAGGTGTTTTTTAGAACATATCCCTGGAAAAATTCTGGGGTTTGGTGGATTTGGTGGTAGAATTTTATGATCTCAAGGAACAAGGATTTCATGGCGAAACCACCCAAAACAAAATCTCCCCCACGGACCGTTGCCCTGTATGATCAGCATCTGGGGCTGGTGCTCGATGAGCGGTACAGGATTCTGGCGCCTCTGGGTGATGGTGTTCTCACCACAGTCTACAGCGCGGAGCACGTTACCCTGGGTACCCGTTATGCAGTAGCTTTTCTCAAGGAGGAGTTCGCGGACCAGAAGACCGTGGTGGAGGCCTTCCTCAATCGGGCCAAGAGTCAGCCCCGTCTCTCGGGAGTCCATGTGCTTTCGGCGCTGGATTTTGGGGTTGCGCCCAGTGGGGAACCCTATGTGGTCAAAGAGTACGGAGAGGGAGAGACCCTCGGCGATTTTGTGAAGCGCCACGGGACCCTCACTCCCCGGCGGGCAGTTGCTCTCATCAGGCAGCTCGCCCTTGTCCTGCAGGAGCTCGGTGGCGAGGGGCATCGAAACCTCAAACCTCATAATATCAAAGTATCTTCCGAGGGGGAGCTGCTGGCTCTCATGGACTTTGGTCATATCGCCCTCCACTCCAGTGCAGTTCCCCGGCTTGATCCCTGGGAGCTGTGGCTCCATAAAAAGCCCGAACTCAATGACGTGACCGCCCTCTCATTGTTTGCCTTTTTCCTCATCACGGGCCGCCTCCCCGAGAGAAGTGAGTTCACCATCCCCGTGGGTGAATATGCGCCCGACGAACAGGAGGCCTTCGCCCGCCTGGAACGGCTTTACAGTATTGGTCGACAGGTTGTCTCTCCCGGGGAGGCCACCATGGAGTCTATTGTGGGACTGCTGGGATCCGACGCCATCCCCAAAGAACC
>JAHJLU010000204.1 GCA_018821745.1 Myxococcota bacterium
AGAACATTGTCTTCTCGCCCCTCTCCATGAACACCGCGCTGGGCATGGCTTTCTTGGGAGCCATGGACTTGACCAGGGGGGTCTTTGAGAAGGCCTGTCACTTCTCCTCCGATTCGAACTACAGCCACGCGGCCGCTGCTGCGCTTGTAAAGAAGCTTGTCTCCAGCAGCAAGGACCTCAAATTCAGCCTGGAGAACAGAATAGAGATTTCCCGTATCGTCAAGATGCAGCCGGTTTACGTCAAGGCTCTCAAGACATGGTACGCCCCCACCAGAGCGGTCAGTCAGCCCCCGACGCGCCTTCTGGCTCTCATCAACACCACCACCTTTTCGGGCACGTGGCAGGCAGGCTTCGACAAACGCAGAACCCGCCATCGAGCCTTCACGATCCCCGGCGGCGGCAAGGTACAGGTCCCCACCATGAACCAGGTGAAAAACCTGCCCGTGTACCTGGGGCGCCAATTCCAGGCTGTGAAGCTCATGTACAAAGGCCGCTCATACTCCATGCTCATCTTCCTCCCCTCGGCAGCAAAGCCACTCGCCGCCGTGGAGAAGGCTGTCCTGAATTCGCTCAAAACCTCCGAGTCGGGGATGGACTTCCTCTTCCTTTTCTCCACCCGCAGGGTGACGCTCTACCTGCCCCGATTCTCCTTCAGGGTGATTGACTACGATTTGCGGTCTCCCCTGAAGAACATGGGCTTCGACATCATGGCCCCAGCCATGAAAAACTTCCTCGGGATGTTTCTCCCTTCAGCGATTACAAAGGGCCGGGGAATCTCTGCCATCTCCCAGACAGTCAGCATCGACGTCTCTGAGAAGGGTACTGTGGCAAAAGCCGTCTCCAGAGTTGTGTTCGGGGTCATGTCGCCCCGCCCCCGGCCGCTGCCTCCCGTCGTCTTTGACGTGAACCGCCCCTTCCTCTTCGCCCTGGTGCACAACGACACGGGCACGCTCCTCTTCCTCGGCCGTGTCACCAATCCACGGGTCAAAAAATGGACGCCCGCCTTCCCAAATTGAGTTATCCCTTCTGCGGCTCATTCTCCCCACCATCCTCGCAGGCCCCGGTACTCTCACCTCCAGACAACACCCTCCTCCGACCCCATCCATCATATTTTGCGGCCATCCGCCCATGTTCCGAAGTGTCCCGTCATTAGCCGCGGGTGCAGACCATCTTTGAAGTGCCGTCGGAATTGCGCCGCATTTCGCAGCGAGGCAGGGGTTGGGCGGGAGGAGTGTATCTATAGCCACTGAAGATTTTGCCTGCGCCGCGGAGGAAGACCGAGAGGGTGATGCGCAGCTGTGCCCCCACAGCGGTGTATGTACCCTGGTCGGGACTCTTGACCGTCATGACGTGGGGCCCTGCCGATGCTGAGATGGAGCCGCTTTTCAGTGGAATATCGAAGGTTCCCCCAAGAAAATAGGAGCGGCCGGCGCACTCGCCGTCGCAGATGGCTGTGTCGTCGGTACCTTGGATATAGCCCTGGTCGAAGGTGATGACACCCGTGGCGCGGCCCCGCCACCAGTTGCGGTGTATGAGCGAGTAGGAGGCCTCTACGGAGCCGCCCCGCACACCCATTCCCTCGGAATGTTCGCTATCGGAGGTTTTAGTTGCCACGTATTCGGCGCCTGGGCCGAGGGCCACCCGCACGGGGTCGATGTCGAGATAGATGCCGACATGAAGGCCGACTCCGTAGGCGGGCTTAATCCCCTCGCTGGTCTCGGCCATGTATCCGCCGGCGGTGAGGGTCGCGTAGCACCCCTGGCCGAGGAGTAAGTTGAGAAGCAGCAGTGCGGATCTCCATAAGTGACTGAAAGGCGCGCTGGAAACAGTGTCGGCTCTCGGCATGGTTCACTTCCTTGATGTAAAATATCTGTTGTTTCGGGATTATATCGGATATTCGCGAGCTGTTCAAGGGGGTCTGCCATAACCCTGCGAAGGCACGTACTTTGGCTGAGACGACAACCTTTCAACGCGTCGTGTACATGATACATAAAAAATGGTGGAAAGAACAAAGGTTATATCCCGCGCCGGGCTGGCTTATTCTCGGGGTATAACCCCATGAACGGTTCTCGGTACAGGAGATCCGAATCGGGAACCGGGTGCCTTGCGCGGAAAAATTGGCCGACAGGTTGATCCCAACTGGAAATGGCAGTAGACTGACGGAGCGATGAAGTCGTTCCTACACCAAAATTCCCAATGGAGGCTGCTGTGAAGAAGATGATATTTGGTTTGGTTTGGAGTGTTTTTGTATTGTTTGCTTGTACGACAGAGTCTGGGGGCGGTTCCGAGAATTGTGGGGATGGGATCATCGACATCGGCGAGGAGTGTGACGGTGATAACATCGGCGAAGAGAGCTGCGCCTCCCATGGCTACTACACAGGGACCCTTACCTGCAACAGCGACTGTACGCTCAATCTTGTCCAGTGCATAGGGCAAGGATTCTGTGGCGACGGCGTCATCAACATGGAGTTCGGTGAGGAGTGCGATGGAGACGAACTCGACGAGCAGGACTGCGAGACCCTGGGATTCTACGAGGGAAGCGTGGCTTGTACAGACTCCTGCGCCTTCGACACCTCCCAGTGCATGGGGCGGTGCGGAGACGGCGAGATCACCCACGGTGAGGAGTGCGACGGCGAGAACTTCGGGGAAATGACCGTCTGCTCCGACCTCCACCCGATGTACCACTCGGGGACCCTTACCTGCACCTCCGAGTGTCTCATTTCCGAAGAGGAATGCAACTACTGCGGTGATGGGATCATTAACGGGGACGAGGAGTGCGATGGCGTCAACGTCGGGGAGGCCACCTGCCACTCGGAGGATCCCCTCTACTACGACGCCGAGGGGACGCTCGCCTGCGACGACGTTTGCACTCTGGAATTTGCTCAATGCAATTACTGTGGCGATGGCCTGATCAATGGTGTCGAGGTGTGTGACGGCACCAATATTGGGACGAACCTCACCTGCAACCAGAAGGGGTACCCCGGCGGCGACCCCGACTGCGACAGTGACTGCGCTGCCATCGACTACATAGGGTGCAACAAGTGGAACCAGATCTCCACGGGCCACGCCCACACCTGCGCCATTGACACCCTCGGGCGCGTGTGGTGCTGGGGCCAGGGACTGTATGGGCGGCTCGGCATAGGTACCAGCACCGATGAGCAATACCCCCAGGAGGTCTCCCTCCCCGACTGGGCCACCTCCATCAGTGCCGGCTATGAGCATACCTGCGCCACGGTAGCCGGAGGCGAGGTGTACTGCTGGGGCCGCAACAATTACGGACAGTTGGGATCCGACGACACTACGGACCGCAGTACGCCCAACCAGGTATATGGGACGACCAGCGTCCACCTCCAGGTGAGCACCGGGTACAGACACACCTGCTCAGTCACGTCCAGCGGTATGATTATGTGCTGGGGAGATAACAGTTACGGGAAGGTGGGGAGATGCTCTACTACAGGCACAACACTCACGCCGGGAATGGTGAGAACCAGCTGTACAAGTCCATTTTTTCTAAATGATGCAAAGGAAGTGCATGTAGGCGACAGCCACACCTGCGCTCGTACGGGAATTGGCATTAACAGCCGGGTTTACTGCTGGGGTTCGAACTCCGATGGGCGGCTTGGGTTGAACATGACCTCGGCTTCACTGGCCTACAGTGATTATGCCCGCCCCATCTTGACCAACGGAGGTGAATATGTGAACGCCATAAAAATCAGCGTGGGCTCCAATCACAGCTGCCTCATCGGATTGGGTTCAAACTACTATGTGCGGTGCTGGGGTAACGGGGTTCTTGGCAAACTGGGGAATGGGGGTACAGCCGACGCCATATATCCGAGCTACGTGCTGACAGACCCCGGAAATTCAGGGAGCTATTTGGGCGCCGCCATCCGGATGGCCACGGGACCGGCCCATACTTGTGTCCTCACAACGAGCGGGGGGAACTACTGCTGGGGGGACAACACATATTACACCCTGGCCAATGGCACGAACGTAAACACCAACTTCGCCGTAGAGGCCACTCTCATCAACGACACCGAGACTGTCCAGTGTGGTAATATGCACACGTGTTGGCTCTCCTTCGGCGGGGAGATCTACTGTGTGGGTTACAACGGTAACGGGCGCCTCGGGGACGGCACTACCATCGACGCCCACGCGACGCCCACTCAGGTCGTTCTGCCGTGAGTCTCTTTCCAAATCCTCGCTGAAGAAATGCCAGTCAATCTCAGTGGAATTGCCCCCGGTGACTATCTGAAGTCTGAAATGAAGCACAGCAAGAAGAGCGTGCCTTTTTTTTACGAGAGGTGACCCCTCCATGAGCCTCTTGGGGCCTCCCGGGCCAGTGACAGGCAGCGAGGCAATCAATGCGGGTAGAGCAGAATACTACTTTCCGCCAGCAGACATATATGGTCACTCCCGGGACAGCACTTTCGACATCGGCGCTGTTGAGCATAAACAGTTCATTCGCATGGTCCCGCTGGGCGGCAGTTAAATTGACCGCAGTGGGTGATTTTAACCTCCAGTGCAGGTGAAATCCCAGAGGGAACCCCGTGGGAGCTATGCCTGGGCGGGGTGTGGGGTCTTGAGGGGGAGGGTGAGTGTGAAGGTGGAGCCTTCGCACAGGGCGCTCCTCACGGTGATGGTGCCCCCCATGAGCGTGACGAGCTCATTGGTGATGGCGAGCCCGAGGCCGGAGCCCTCATAGGAGCGTTCCAGATGACTGCCCACCTGGATGAAGGGGATGAAGATGCGCTCCAGATCCGAGGCGGGGATGCCTATGCCCGTATCACTGACAATCAGGGAGAGTTGGGGTTCGTCCGTTTGGCTCCTTGTAGCGGTGAGGTGGACCTGGATTTCGCCCCTGTGGGTGAACTTGAGGGCGTTGTGCAGGAGATTGGTGACCATCTGGGAGATGCGCACACGGTCACACACAATGACGTCGGGGATGTTGCCATCGATGTGAAGCGAGAACCCGAGCTCCACCTTGCCGGCCTGGATTTCAAACGGATTCACCAGGGACCGCAGCAGTTTTTTGATTGCTACTTCACTGTTTGTGAGGGTGAAGTGGCCGGTCTCAATTTTGGAAAAATCCAATAGCTCATTGAGCAGGTTGAGGAGGGACTGTGCGGAGAACTCAGCCATGGAGAGATACTCCTGCCGCTGTTCCCGGGTGGTCTCGCTCATCTGAGCCAGACCAATCATTCCCAAAATCCCGTTGAGGGGGGTGCGCAGATCATGGCTCATGGAGGCCAGAAATCGGGTCTTCGCCCGGTTCGCCTCATCGGCCTCCCGCTTCGCCTGTTTCAGAGAGGTCAACATCTCCCGGATATCGTTCTGCATGTATTCCATGGCGTGGACAGCGTCGTAGAATGGGTCCTCTTCAGGGATAGCAACGACAAAAGGGGTAAACTCGTCGTCCCAGGTGACCCTGCCCGCCAGCTCCAGCAGGAACTGGCTGCGCTTTTCAATGAGCGCCTTGAGTTCCCGGTTCTCTCTCTCCAGAGCAAAAACGCGGTCATTGGTGGAGTCTGGAACGACAGCCTCGCTGAGGGTTGATACGGGGCTGCCCACGCGTGCGAGGCGCTTCTCAATCTCCAAAATCGCCTCGGGCTCCGTGTCGTAGAAATAGAGTTGCGTCTTGGGACTGAGGGCGGCGAACACCCTGCCGAGGGATTTCATCATTCCTTTGGCGCCAACCGCGTAGACAGCGCTCTTGCCGATGACATCCCTGAAGAGGCGCTTCATTTTGGTCCTGGACTCTTTGGTTCCCCCGGTGAGGTGGGTGATGTTGTTGATGCCGCACACCTCTCCCCCATATTCGGACTCGCGGATTGCAGTGAAGACGGTGCGAAGAATGCGCTCCAGGGCGATCATGGAGTCGTCATCAATAAACCCCTTATGACGCATGATGAAGTAGAAATCACGAAGCTCTACATCGAGTTTGTAGGTTCCAGTTTCATTAGCGTAACGGATCGACTGGGGATCGATGTTTCGGAAGGGTGAGTAAGGGGTCACACGCATGCTCCGGGATTGTTGACTGACACCGGCATAATGCCAAAAACGCCTCCATAAGGGAACTGTAATTTTCATACAAGACGCGATAACTGCCATGGCGGTGACAGGGGCGCTTATTCTTTGTGGTGCTGGGGCACAATGGAAAAAACAGTACTCAACAAAAACTGGTCCCAAAAGCAAAAGCATTGTCACCTGCTTTGCGGTATAAATGGATCCATGACCGCTGCACCACTCTTTTTATCCTTCGTTCTTCTCTCTTTTTACTCGCAGACCGTTCCCGTTCCCCTGGCCCCAAAGATCGAGCAGCCCCAAAAGGCGGAAAAGTCAACTGAAAACCAAAGGAAAACAACACCACGAACCCTGAAAATGGGGGATCTCCCCTTGAAGGTAGTGGGCAGGAACGAGGAGCCGGTGGCCAAGCCCAACGAGGCTCCAGAGCTCAAGAAGACTCCCGCCCGCATGATGCTGACTTTCAAGGGAGAGCAGTTCCACTACGACAAGGTGACCCTCTCGGGGCCGGGCTTCTCCTGGAAGTTTCATTTCCACCCCCTCATGGGGTTCGAGCTGGATTTTGGGCTCCTCCTGGACCATGACAGCGATCGCCGCGACATGCGATTTGAGATGGCCTTCCTGTTCTACTTCTTCGAGGACTCCAGGTCCTTCATGAATATGTACGCCAGGGGTGCCTTTGTGAACAATGTTATCTTCCTGCCCGATTCCTTTGAGACCTCGGAGGACTCCCAGATGCAGCTGGGGCTCTCCGCCGGGTTCGGGGCGGATTATCGGATCAGCAAGTGGGCCGCCGCCAGCCTGGAGGCGGGGTACACCTATATGTTCGCGACCCCTGAGGTCATCGACAGCTACGGCATTCTCGGGAATCACAAGGGGTGGTATCTGCGTCTGGGGTTTTCCTTCTCCGTTGATTTTACCATGACCGAGACGCCGCCCACGCCAGTCAACACCTTTGAGCCCCCCAGATAAACATTCTCGTGATGATAAAAGCTCCTTGAACCAGCGGGGAGGAGAATCAGAACTCTCTTTTTACACGGTGCGGGGATAACAGAAGGGAAGCGTGAGAGGAGGGTTTGCGCCTATTTGCAGCGCTGAATACGAACGTTTTCAGACCAACTGATGGTCCCCAGGCGGGCGTACCTTCCACCACCCAGATAGGGCTCGGTGTACTCGAAGGTGCTCAGACGACACCACTTCTCGCCGCGTCTTTTGTAGAGGACAGCGCCTCCCTTGGTGCGGCTGATGGGAAGGGAGGTGAGGCGGTTCTTCAAGATCACCCAGCCTGAACGGACCATGCGGCAATTCTTGTATGCCCCCCCTTTTTTCCAGGAGCGCATGCCTTTTTTCACCATGCGTTCCACCTTGCCATAGGAATGCTTGTAGCCGGATTTCTTCATGGTGTGTTTTTTGGCGCCCTTGTTGAGAATAATGGCTGCCGCTGCGATGGTGCTGTCCCACTTGGAGAGCACGACCCTGTCGTTGAGGGGTACACCGGCGATGGCGCTGTAGGAGGCGATTTTGGCCTTCAGCGTGTTGCGGTATTCCGCGGGATGGAGGATCCAGTTCGCGACGCGGGTGGAGATGAACCCGTGCTTGTTCTGGATGGAATCAATGGCATCGTCCAGCTGGCTCATGGCGCCCTTCAGGGTGGCATTTACGGCAGTCTTGATGCCTGCGGCGATCAGGTCATCACTCTCGTTGACGAGCATGCACCAGGTGCCGAATTTTGTGTTGAGGGAGAGTGAGTAGTGCCGGTGATTCTGAATGCCTTTGAAGCGGCCGTTGCAGGCAGTTTTAAGCGTCTCGATGTTAGCCTTGAACTGTGTGAACGCGCCGCTCACCGGGACATCGCCCGCCGTGTCCTTGTCACGCCAGCGAGCCTTGTGCCGCTTGCCCCTCTTTCTGTTTACCTTGTGGGCCCTGCCGGCGTTGAGCATGAAGGCAAGGGAGTTGATGGCGGGGCTGTACTTGAGTGTATTGAGAACCTGGATAACACTGAAGTAGTTGTGGTTAGCATAGAGCTTTTTGAAGGCGAAGTGGAGGTTCTTGTGCCCCGCGGAGACCTTGCCCTGGGACTCAACCCGTTGCTTGAGGATATTGTAGTGGGCCATGAGGGCGCGCAGAACATTGCCGACTTTTACCACTTCGGGGTCACGGAGATCTCTGCCACGGATGCGGTTGTAGGTCCTGACGGCACGATCCAGGTTTCGCTTGAGATTGTCATAGTGGGAGGTCACCCTGCGTGTCACGGGTCCGCTCTCGTAGGCTTTGACCACCTTGAGTCCCGCGATGCTGATGGTGCTCTTGACCGAACGAAGGTTTCGGGCGCCATTTCGGGAGATGGCGTCGGCATCGGGTGACCACGCGAGGGTCGCCACGAGCAGGACAAAAAACAGAAGGCTTGATCGAAAGTGTTTCATCGGTTCTCCTTTACTTGAGTGTTGTCAAACATTATTACAATGTATTGCAAATTCGTATCACGTCGTACTGAAAATTTCAAGACTGAGATTAAATTCGGGGAGTATTTTATTACGGAGGCCGAAAAAAGGAGCCACGACAGGTGTGGATTTGATGGGGATTCTCAGGGTTGGGACTGGAGGAAGGCGGTGGCGACCTCAAGGATCGCCTCCGTGCAGGGGGGATCAACTACGGTGCTGCCTCCGGCGCTGTATCGGCCGCCGAAGGAGACCCCGTGTGTCTCCCCGAGGGCTTCGTTGAGTTTCGAGAAGAGGTCGGTGAGCGGAAAATCACCCAGGGACCGGATCTTGTATTTTACACCACCACCGACGGGGTTGCACAGCAGGAGCAGGCGTCCGCGCCCCGGATGCGTTTCTTGCAAGTATCTGTAAAAGTAGGCGTTTTCGGTCGATTCCGGAGGTGACATCCAGAGAATGCCGTGGGTCTCATGGAGAAGGCCCATGGCCTCCCACCGGGAAAACCGCTCAACTTTTTGTGCGAGGCGAATCTTCTCTTCCCGCGCAATTTGGGCAACAACAGCACAATCCCCCTCGCTGTTTTCCTGGCGCAGCCATGTGGCCAGCGCCGGGATCCACCGGTGGAGTGCATCATGAAAGCCGGCTCTTCCATAGGGGGCAACAAGTGAAGGTTCCCTGAAGGACTTGACCATTTGCTCAATGGCCAGGCCCCCGTAAAAGGCATCCTGTGCCCGGGAGTCCTTAATGTCCGCGATGTGGTCGTTGATAAGGGCCGCCGAGGCAAGCCACGAGCCGACGCTCTCCAGATACTCCCTGTCGGTGGCTCTTTGGGCGAGGTGGATGGAGAAGGCGATGTCCTGATCCTCGTGATTGGCAAGGTACTGGGCTCTGGATATGCGTTCGAGCAGCCCGGTCTTGTTGCTCTTGTGAAGACCCAGCAGCCAGGTGTGCACCATGGGAGTGGTGCTGGTGCGGTTCAGGTCTGAAAAAGGGTAATGGTGATCCACATGAAACACGCGATTCCCGTTTGAACCTGTGAATCCCTCGTAGTGCGTATTGAATCCCGATCCGTCGTGATAGTTACCCCGACTGTCCGCCATGCCCATATTGAAATCGAAGATCAGGACATCACCACGGGTGAGGAGAAAGTCCCGGGCCGCACAAAATCCCCCGGTCCGAAGATAATCCCGGTAACAATAAAAACCGCTGTCGGTCAGTTCAATCTTTGATGAAAAACCAGGGTTGTTCAGGGATGTCAGGATCTCGGGGGGAATGATCAGCATGCACGCTCCCGGGGTTTCCTCCGCCAAGGAAGGGGTGGGGCACTTTGTCCTCCCGTATGGTACAAAACTCAGCGCCGCCGAAGCCGTGAATAGAGGAAGGCGCTTATGAGTACCAGGGTTCCAATAGTGCCAAATACATAGGGAAATGGAGATTTTCTTTTGCGAGGGTCACCCTCGGGCGGGTGGTCCTGCGGGGAGATCGCTGGTACCTGGGATTTGTCGGATCCCCCCGCGCCGCCCGAAGAGGCCATGTCTTTGGAATGTACTGCCGGGACAGGTTTTCTCCGCTCAGACAGCACTTCAAAGACGGGTCGCTGCGGGCCACGGGTCTTCTTGACGGAATAAAAATCAATGAGGGAACCGTCGGTGCGGTGTGCGGAAAACTCCATGGTGTCGCCGTCAATGAAGAGGCGACAGTAATGGTATGTGGCTTCAGCTATTATGGAGTAGGGTTTGTGGGTGCGGATGAAGTAGGTGGGAGCCCCACCGCCGCCGGTCACGATGTAGGTCAGACCGTCGACCCGGCCCCGCTCGTAGATATGATCGTGGGCTGCAAAGATCATGTCGACACCGAAGCGTCGCATGTCGTCCACCATCCCGGCTTCATGCAAGCCCTGGTGAGGGCCATGGGGTCCCGACGTGTAGGGTGACTGGTGGACAAATACAAAAATATGCCGGATTTTGTTATCAAATGCAGTGGACCGCAGTTGTTCCCTGAACCACTTCGCCTGGGCAGAGCCAACCAGAGGTTTGTTGGTGTCCAGAAAGATGAAGCGGCTGTTGCCCCAGGTGAAGCTGTAGGTAAACTCCGGGTCCGGACCATTGCGGGGGAGGGCAAAATACTTTCGGAAATTGGTCAGGCCCGATCCCACCGCTGCGTTCTCATGATTGCCCACCACCGGATAGAGCGGGATCCTCACCATGAGTGGCGCTTCAATGCGCAAAAAGCGAATGTAATTGGTTTTCTCGGCTCCGTCCTTGGTCAGATCCCCCGTGTTGATAAAGAAGGAGGCGGGCTGGACCGTCATGGACTTGATCACGTCCCTATGGGCCTGATGGCCGTTGCGATTGTCCCCGAAGACGAGAAAACTGAAGGGCGCGTCGTTCCCCGGCGCCGTCTCCACCTGACCGGTCCAGACGCCCTGGATTGACTCCAGCCGGTATTTGTATTTTGTCTGGGGGCTCAAGACCGTGAAACGGACCTCGTGGCTTTTGGCAGGGCCCGAAGTGATGGTTTTTTCCACCTGGTTCGATGTCGAGGTGAGCTTGATGACGCACTTCTCGTAGGTCGGGGTCTCCCACAAAAAGGAGAGGGCGGTTTTGGTAACATTCTGGACGTAGGGAGACCGCTCCAGATAGCCGACGATATGTTTGTTCCTGCCGTTGCCATCCTTCGCGTTTTTGGTCCTCTTTGTGGTGGGCGGCAGGGGTACGGTTTTTGTGCCCGTTTGCGAAAAGAGGAAGAAAATGATGATGAACTGGAACATGAGGGCTCCCGGGAACGTGTTTCTACCGGTAATGTTATAGCAGAAGCAGTGGAAATAGGTACCCGGCGAATTGCAGTGCCTTCTGACAATGACCCGTGGGTGCTCCGGGCAAATTATTCAAATTTCAGGTGCTTCACGGTCTGCTTGCTCTCGATGAGCTGCCTCAGGGAGTCGATGCCCACGGCCACATGACGCTGTACGAAATTTTGTGTGACGAGGGCATCGCTCCGCTCAGTCTTTACACCCGTGGAGATCATGGGTTGATCCGAGATGAGGAGAAGCGCCCCGCTGGGGATACGGTTATGGAATCCCACGGTGAAAATCGTGGCTGTCTCCATGTCGATAGCCATGGCGCGGGTGGTGGTGAGGTACTTCTTGAAGTCGTTGTCGTGCTCCCACACCCTGCGGTTGGTGGTGTAGACCGTCCCTGTCCAGTAGTCCATCTGGTACTCACGGATGGTGGTGGAGATCGCTTTTTGGAGCGCAAAGGCCGGCAGAGCAGGGACTTCAGGAGGAAGATAGTCGTTGGACGTCCCCTCTCCGCGGATAGCGGCGATGGGGAGAATGAAATCCCCCAACTGACTGATGGGTTTGAGACCCCCGCATTT
The DNA here is from genome assembly GCA_018821745.1 of Myxococcota bacterium. Taxonomy (GTDB): domain Bacteria; phylum Myxococcota_A; class Polyangia; order HGW-17; family HGW-17; genus SZUA-580. The sequence continues at coordinate 11,838 of JAHJLU010000204.1, forward strand.
CCCCAGGAAGAGGACAGCCTTGGGCTCGATGGCGGTGAGCAGATCCATGACAGTTGCGGCGTTGGCGCTCCCCATGCCGAAATTGATCATGGTGATGTTGTCTGCCGTCGCCGTTGGCATGGCCCGATCTTTGCCCTCTACCTCAACTCCCCCCAGCTCCGCAAAGATATCGAGGTAGTTGGTGAAGTTCGTGAGGAGAATGTATTTTTCAAAGGACTCCAGCGGTTTCCCTGTGTACCGGGGGAGCCAGTTTTCAACGATGTCTTCCTTTGAGATCATGATCGCTCCTGATGAAAAAGAGCGCCATAAAATGGCTGCTCCATTTTCGGGGAATGTACCACAGGAGATCGGTCTATCCACACCAATTCCTTTTTGCTATAACAGACTGGCATCTTTTTCCCCCAGGAGGATTGTTTTGACACAGAACAATATCCCGCAAGAATATGAGCTCCGTATTAAGACCCTGGAGGAGCAGGTTGCCTCCCTCCAGCACGCTTTGCTGGAGCGTGAAACGCAATTCTCATTCTCCGACGGGATAATTGGAGCGGTGGCCCTTGAACCCATCGCCCTCCTTGATCGGGAGCTTCGGTTCCTGGAAATCAACAGACGCTTTGAGGAGCTGCTGGGTGTGAAGGATGATATCAGGGGAACGCAAATCACTAGCATGACCGGGATAGACGATCTGGTCGCGCTCATTGGAGGTTGTTTTTCCCGGTGTCTTGCCGGGGAGACGTGCATCGCCTCCACGTGGGTTGAGTCCCCTTCCCTGGGAAAGCGATATTTTGATATTCACATGTATCCTTATAAGAATACAGATGATTCAGTTCAGTCTGTGTTCGTGTTCGGGTACGATCTCACGGGGCAGCATGAGTCCGAGGAGGCGCTGCGTGAGAGTAAGGAAAAGTACCAGTTGCTCTTCGAGCTGGAGTCCGATGCCATCTTTCTCATTGAGAAGGAGTCCGGCAACATCCTCGAGGTGAACAGCGCGGCGACAAAACTCTACGGATACAGCCGCGAAGAGCTGCTGACCATGAAAAACACCGACCTCTCCGCCGAGAGTGAGAAGACAACACAGGCCACCCGGGAGAAGCACGTCACGATCCCGGTGCGTTATCATAAGAAGAGAGACGGGACCGTCATCCAGGTGGAAATTACGGCGAAGCACCTGGTCTATAAGGGCGTTGAGGCGCACATCGCGGCAATTCGGGACATCTCTTTTCGGATTGAAGCCGAGCAGCACAGGCTCAAACTGGAGCGGGAGCTCAACCAGGTCCAGAAGATGCACTCCATTGGCACTCTGGCCGGCGGTATAGCCCATGATTTTAACAATATACTTGGTATTCTCATGGGGAATATCTCCCACGCCCTCTCCCTTTTGCCCCCGGACCATGAATTGAGCCCCATGCTGCAGGATGCACTCAAGGGTTCAACGTGGGGGCAGTCCCTCACCCACCAGTTACTCACCTTCGCCAAGGGCGGCGAGCCAATCAAGAAGGTATGCAATATCAATCATCTCATTGGGGAGTCTGCCCGCTTTGTGACCAGTGGTGCCAGCTCCCGCTGCGAATTTTCCCTGTGCGAGGATCTGAACACGGCGTGGGTGGATCCCGATCAGTTCAAGCAGGTGATGGGGAATCTGATCATCAATGCGGATCAAGCCATGCCCGGGGGCGGGATTATTGCCATCCGAACAGAACACTACTGGGCGGAAAATGAGAGTGATTTCCCACTGAAGGCCGGGAAATACATCAAGGTCACCGTGGAAGACTCGGGGGTGGGGATTCTGCCGAACCTCCTCCCCAACGTGTTCGACCCCTACTTTACGACCAAACAGAAGGGCAGTGGCCTTGGCCTGGCTACGGCGTTCTCTATTATCAGCCACCATGAAGGACATATCACGGTCTCGTCAACGGTCGGGAAGGGGACAATATTCACCCTCTACCTTCCTGTGGCGGTTGGTAAAGAAGAGCCGGATGTAAGCCATCACCGCAGCTTTCACTCGGGCCACGGGCGCGTTCTCGTGGTCGATGATCAGGACGCCCTGCTGAGAATGATGAGCCGGATGCTCGAGCGCTTCGGGTACGAGGCGGCGCTGGCCAATGACGGGAAGAAGGCGTTGGATATGTATAAAGAGGCTCTGGAGAGTGGCGCCCGCTTTGATTTGGTCATCCTTGATCTCACCATCCCCGGGGGGATGGGAGGGGCTGAGACTATTAGGGCGCTCCGCAAGATGGATCCCGAGGTTAAGGCCATTGTCTCAAGTGGTTACTCCACGGATCCGGTGATGGCAAAGTATGAGGAGTACGGGTTCTGCGGTGTTATGCCCAAGCCCTTCACCCGAGAGCAGCTATCCGAGGTCCTCGATTCGGTTTTTCATAAGAATGACTGAGAAGTTCACCGGCTAAAAATAAATAAGCATTAGTATTCCTAATATCCTGTTTTTATGGTACCCTGCGTTTCCATGGATCGGGTATTTCACCCGTTATAAAGGAGAGCCACATGAATAAAACCAAAAAAACTGTCTTCACCGTCCTGTTTTTGTCCATTTTCACTTTTACCTCCTGTGGATACATTCTCTACCCTCAGAGACGTAACTCCAACGCGAGGGGTGGACAGATGGATGTCGCCGTGCTGGTCATGGATATTCTGTGGCTGCTGCCCGGGATTATTCCCGGGATCGTCGCCATCGCCGTGGATGCCTCCACCGGTGCCTGGTATAAATCCGGCGGCCCCACCATCCTTGGTGAGAAAAAACGCGCGGAAAAACCCACCATGCTGGCCGCAAACCGCCGTCATTTTATCCAGTTCAAGAACTCAAAGAGTCCCTGCTCCACGGCAAAACTCTACCACGTCAGTTCGACCGGACTCAAAAGTGAACTGGCCACCACAAAGGTCTCCAAAGAGAACACACTCCCCTTCACCTTCACCGTGCCCGCCAACATGCAGAACGACCGCGGCTGGCTCATGGTGGATCTCGACGGCAAACGTCAGGCCTGGCTTGATGTCAAAGTTGTGAAATAATCAGAAGCCCCGTCGTCTGCCCACCAAAACCAGCACCATAAGAAGAATGAGGGGAGTCAAGGGGAGCGAGCTGCCTCCCCCAGTGGTGCAGGAGCACCCGCCACCCGCATCATTGCTGGTGCCTGTGTCTGCATCGGGTACGCCCCCATCGGGGTCGCCCTGACAGTCATCCTGGGGTCCGCAGTCGTCACACCCGTTGAAGTCAGCATCTCCGCACAGCGTTGGATCGAGGGGCTCGGGGTCAAATTCATCGGGGACGCCATCGTTGTCGGTGTCGAGCATGACGCGGAGCAGGAAGGGGCTGGTCATTTCACGGGTGGAGACACCCACCCGATACGTCAGCACCGCCTCAAGGGGTACGTCGCCGAAGGAATCGGCGGAAATGTCGAGCCACCGGCTCCCCGAAGGGGCAGGAGAGGTGCTCCCGGACTCACCGATGGAACCCAGAGTCCAGGTGAGAATGGTTCCATCGTCCGTGGCCCCCTCCTCAAAGTCCGGTACACTCACCTGGGCGGGGACGAAAACAGCAAGCTGCGCATCCTGGGCCGCGGCACCGCCGGAGTTGGAAAACATCAGTGTGTATCGTGAGGTTACCGGGAGCATAGCCTCTGTGGAGGGCAGTGGATTGGTTCCCTGCCAGCTCAGAGAGAGCTGAGGCTGCCCGCCGGCGCTGACGCAGTCTGCCTCAAACAGCGCATTGAGAAAGAGTCTGGTTCCCTGGGAATCTCCATTGGAGGAGAGGGGCAGCGAAGTGGAATACTCATGACCCCCCAGGTAGCTCACCTTCCCCTTGGTGCAGTCACCGGGCAGGTTGACATCATCTTCAACGATGGAGCATGCGCCGTCGATATATCCCGTCATCCAGACATCGGAGTCTCCGGGACCCAAAGGTCCGGTGATAAAGGTGACATCCATGTCGTTTTTGTACTCAGTTCCAAGATAGGCGCTGAGATTGTATGCGGGTTCAGAGCCACCCACTGTTTGAAACAGCCCGTCCATCTGCATGTAGGGGACCTCCGGGTGAAGGATCTGCAGCGTGTTTGAGTCTGGCTGGGCGGCGATCATGAAACCCGCACCCTTCTCTTTGTCGTTTTTCGCCATGCAGCAGTCCCGGGTGCCGTCATCGCATCCCAGGGGAATGCATTCAAAGTCGCCATCGGTACAGGGGCAGTCGGGATTGATTCCCAGGGTCGTGAGGAAGTGGCCATCCCGCTGATCGTCGTCGAGGAACGGCCACAGGCTGTTGGGCGCCGTGTTTTCGTAGGCGTTGACCGCCTGGCACTCGGCGAAGAAGTGGGTCTTGTGCTGAAGAAACTGCCGGACCTCCGCGACGACCTCGTGGCCGTGGTAGGTGATCTGCTTGCTATTGCAGTCGGCCTGGGTCGCACCGCATGCCCCCCCGTCGCACTCCACGGTTTCACGATCGTTCACGTTCCAGTGCATGCTCATGATCTGGCAGTAGGCCGGGGCACCATCCTGGGTGAAGAGGGCCCCGTTGCGGTGATCATAGTTGGGGGCGTCGCAGGTGCCCATCTCCCCCATGATGCTCTCCACGGTGAGCATATCCGGGTTTTGCGTGCCCGGACCACAGGTGCCCACGCCACACTTGGCTGCGGGAAACTCGTTGCCGTTTGACTGCGGGATACCGGCGGCACGAAGATATCCTGTGGCGATGTCCTCATTGCCATCGGAGAAGACCGCGATGGAGGGGGCCGCGGTCATGGTCTTCCGCACATTCCCCGAAAACAGAGCTGACACTTCATGGACAGAGACAATCTCGAAGACCGCCCGATCCGCCCAGGGATTTGCTGCCCAAAGATCCGGCGTGTTCCAGATGTCTATCACCTCCATGGCCGCTGCGGCCTCGGTTGCGTCAATCACGAAGGGGCCTCCACGGTACCCGTGCAGGGAGATGACCGTCAGGGGTGGCCGCGTCTGGGAATTGTCCCAGACAACCTCGGCGCTGGCGTACATATCGGGAGAGGCTGTGGGATAGGGGCATTTTATGCCGCTGCCCTCCTCTTCACAGTCCCAGGCGCATTCATCCCCTGCCTCGTCACACGCTGCGGTGTGCCAGCTCTTGTCCGGGTCGATCACCCAGTAAACGGTGATCCCCTGCCTGAGGAGTTGAAAAATCAGTCCGTATGCCTGGAAAACACCGCTGTCCTGGTAGGTGAGATCCATGGGAATGATGAGGGCTCCCTCCTGAAAATCTCTCTCCTGTGCGTCTGCAGTATTGCTGAGAGTCAGCGCGGCCACCAATATTGTCGCGATGAAATATTTTCCCATTGTCACACCTCCAAAATATATTATACCGCTCACGGAGGTGTGATACAAGTTACATAAAAAACGAAAAAACTGAAAGGGGACTGTGGCTTGAATTCTATGATGGAAAGGGGGTGGCTGGCAGGATCTATTTGAAGTGACGGGCGAAAATCCAGGCGAAGCGAGCGCTGGCGATTCCCAGGACTGTACCACCCACTCCGAT
>JAHJLU010000205.1 GCA_018821745.1 Myxococcota bacterium
CTCTTTTGTCGGAGGTCATGGAGCTTTCCACCGCGAGGAACTCCTCCCACCCTTCCGGTAATTCATCGGGGAGGGGGCCGAGGGTCGTGGTTTTCAGAAAGGCGAAATAGGATTCCTCCATATCATCAAATTCCATGACCCCGTCACATTCATCACACCGGGAGATGGGCGCCGAGGGATTCTCGACATTTTGCATAGTCGTGGATTCGATAAGTAAAACCTTTTCCTTATCGCATCCCGCGCAGAAATAGGGCGCATAAAAACTTTGAACAGTGGCATTGCCCGTAAAGTTGTTCACAAGGTTAATCTGAGCAACGATAGCAGGGGAACATTCCACGAGTACAACCTTGGCCCCCTTATCCTCTATTGAAGAAAGCCAGTTGACCCAGTCACGCACACCACACGAGTTGATGCGTTCAATATGGTTCAGGTTGAGAATAACTGTCCCGGAACCGATTCGCTCTGCGATTTCCTGAAGGTTATTATCCTCGTCGATGATCCCGATAACGCTCAGATACGTTATGTTTTCTTTGACTTTCAGGGTGTAATTGAACTTTTGATTCATGATTAGTTTTATCCTGTTGGGGATATAATGCTGTACTCTACGGGTTCTTTCAGTTCATGGCAAGGTATTGTTGGTAGGATCAACCTTGTGGAAGTGATTGAGCGAACTAATTCAAAGCACAGACATGTGTCGGGTTATGTAGTCCCGTCAGGTTGTATATCCTGATGATAATATGAATTCCACTCAAAGGTGAGATAATCTGCCAGAAGTCTGCCAGACCTGGGGGCAATGGAGTAGTTGGAGATAGCATCGGACGTGGGTGGAACATACTTGTTATGCAAGTAATTGGAGCCACGAAGAGCCCCCAGCGGCTCACCCGCAAGGAGCATCCCCGTGCGGTCCAGCGCAAGCTCAACTCCATCCAGCCATTCATCGAGATCAAGCGATGGGAATATTTCCCAAGCTGCCGCGGAGACGCGCTCTACGGATTTTTGCGACCGGCGCTCCAGGGTGGCCTGGAATTTTTTTGCGGTCTCATCCCTCTCCTGGGGCGGGAGAGCCAGTGAGTACATCACAGAGAAAACCTCCCTGCGTTGTTCCCACGAGAGGTGAAACAACAGCGAATAACCACTGCGAGCAGCTTCCAGAGCTCTCCCAAGGACAAACCGGATAGTGGCTATGGGAAGATCAAACAGATCGGGTTTAACGACTATCTGGGGTTTGGGTTCCTGGGGGATGACCAGCACCGGTTTTGTCACCAGATCCGCGACCCACAAAACGCCCGGCTGACCAAGGGTCGCCATGACTTCTTCCCATGGAATGAGTTCGGGGCCTTTGGCCGCTCTCGCCAGGGGCAGTGCAGGATCCACGGGAGGAAAAATGCCCTCCAGTCCACGACGGATGGCCAGCCACATTTGTGCCGCCGGCCCAGTGGGGTCTTTGACACCTACGGCCGATTTAAATTCCTCTGAAGAGAGAGCGTTGTTTCTGAGCAGTGGAATGGGATCCACCTGTTCCAGCAGCAGGGGATCAAAGATAGCACGGACCTGATATATGCGCCTCTTGTGGTTGTCGAGATCGGGTACTCTCTCTTCGAACACTTCGAGGAAGCGGATATCGTCGAAATGAGTAGGAATAAGCTGCTTGAGCCACTTCAGCGATTGCTGGCGGGTTTCGTGGGCCATGGAGATATCGGCGATGACCTGAAGGGCTGCGGGCATTTTCTGGGCGATGGGTTCCAATTCATCAATGGCACCGTTGGGGTTGCCTGCAATATAGGAGAGAAGACCCCGGTGGAAGATCCCCAGCTCTTTGTCACCGCTGTTTGTCTCTCGGGCCTTGCGAAGCACATTGAGTGCTTTTCCGAACTCTTTTCTGACGGTGAGTACATAGGCAATGGTCACTGCCTGCTTCACGGTGAGTTGGGTGATATCAATAGTGTTGAGGATTGTGTCCGCTTTTCGCCCTTCTCCGGACATGAACTTGATGAGAACCGCGAGGACTATGAAATCAGCTTTCTCAGGGAATGGGGTATTTTTTGTGAGCGTAAGCAGGCGATCGATTGTAACCATGGACTCCTTGTTCTGCCCTATGGAGAAGAGTTCCGACGCCAGCTCAAAGAGACATTTGTGATTATTGGGATCTTTTTGCAGAATTCCCCTGAGAATAGTCATGGCCTCCCGCGGCTTGTCCAGGCGCTCGGAGTAAAATTTTGCCATTTTCAGCAGATCATCGCTGTGTTCTTTTTTGTTTTTGACCAGCTCATAGTAAACCTGCCACCGATCGTGGCAGTCCTGATCCTTCCCCATGAGCAACAAAAGATTGGCCTCCCCGTAAACTGCATCAATGAGCAGAGGCGAGACCTCTCCGGCGGATTTAAAGAGCCCCAGAGCCTGCTCAGAATTATTGGTTGCCTGGTTCAGTTGGGCACGGGCGATGGCAATCAGAGACTTCGCCTCACCGATATCGGTTTCCTCGTAAACTTCTTCCAATTCACCAAGAAAATTAGAAAATTCAATTGGGTTGTGGTATCGGGAGCTAATATTGAGCAGGGCGTGCAGGGGGTTGAGGTTGTTCTTGTCGAGTTGAATGGAAGAGATATAGGAGGTGGCAGCTTCCTGCATATCACCGGTGTGGTAAAACACCTGGCCCCGCTCGAAGAAAAACAGGGCCCTCTCCTCGGATGTCCCCACGGAGAGCGCTCTTTTGGTCAATGACCCTGCAATCTCGGCAGCTTTGTCCCAGTCGGAGTTGTTGTAATAGAGTTTGAAGAGCGCCCTCAGCGCGCCCGAGGAATCGGGGCGCAGCTTGATCGCTGCGGTAAAATATATCTCGGCCTGCTCACTCTTCTCCAGCTTTTCATGAAGAATTTCGCCCATTTGAGTATAAATCCCAGCCTTCTCCTTGGGGTCATCCCAAATGGATGCTTCCATTTTCAGTGTGTTGAGAACTCCCTTCCAGTGTTCCTTCTTCACATAAATATCGCGGATTCCGTGGAGCGCCGGCAAGGAGGTTGGTGATGCGTCGATGGCGAGCTTGTAATATTTGAGGGCTTCATCGATTTTATTGAACTGCGTCTCAAGAATTGACCCGTATTTGAAGTATAGGGAAGCTTTAATGCTCTTGTCTGTGTTGGCCTCCATGGAGAGGCGGATCACCTGTAGATATTTGTCCCAGTCTTCATTTGTCTCGTTGATTCGGGCGAGGCTGTCCAGGGCCCTCTTGTGGCCTGAGTTGATATTGAGGACCTGTGTGTAATAACTGGTCGCCTCTTCGATATTGCCGAGCGCTTCCTCAAACAGCTTTGCCAGACGCATAAGACATTCGACCTTTGCCGCCTCGTTTTTGACGACCATGCTTTTGATTTTCAACAGGCTCGCCAGGCGTTTCCAGTCTTTGTTGTTCTCCGTGGACTCCAGCATACCGTCGAGATCTTTTTCAATCTCCTCAAACCACTCTGCGTTGGGTGAAGGGTGCAGAAGGAGGATATCGAGCCAGGTGGTCTCGTTGTCTTCTGTTGAAGGCAGGTGACCACCGGTGTCCAGATATTCACCAATGAGAATTGCTGACTGTTCAGGGCGCAGATCTTTGAGCCAGGTGGCCAGAGTCAGTTTAACCCCCGCGAGTATTCTGTCCTCGTGAAGGCACCCGAGGAGTCCCTCGGATTCTTTGATGAGACCATCATAATCGCTCTGGTATTTTTTCCAGAAGGTTTTGATGAAGGCGGTCATGATGGGCGAGACAGACCCAACAGGATCAAGCTCCATGAGGGCTTTGTCAAAATTACCTTTCCAGCTCTCCATGAGGGCCGTCATCAGTTTGGCCACCGATGAGGGGACCGGGGGATTGGGGGCTGCGTAAAGGGAGTGGAGTTGATCCCAGTCCTTCATTTTGACGTAGAGGCTGCACCGGGTTGGGAAATCCGATGGGGCAACAATATCAAGCGCTTTTTGGAAATCACGGAGGCGGTATTCACAGATGAAGGCGGCCCCGGATTGGATAATGGGATCGGTCGAGTCTTCTGCCAACTGGATGATCTCTCCATAGGCCGAGCGGTTGAGGAGCATCCTGAAGAGACCTCGACGGGAGACAAATGGACGCGCACCGTGTTCCAGCGCGAGACGATAAAATTCTTCAGCTTCTCGGTACCGATGGAGTCTGAAATCAGCTATCTGTGCAGCTCTCAAACATACCGCTCCCTTGAGCTCCTGGCTCTTCGCCGCCAAATAGAGCTTATGGTAGAGCTTCATCAGCATGACATCTTCGCCATGGGAGGCGGCCAGCTTTATGGCCGTTCTGAGAGCCAACGCCTTGGCCCAGTTGGTTTTTTCCGCCAGTCCCATGAGCTGTTCAAGAGCAAATTCCTCTTTATCTGCCGCGGCATGGGCGAAGAGGACCGCCTCCTTGAAATCAATCTCGTTGAGCCCCGCATAAAGGGCCTGCTCCGTTGCCCAGAATGCCTCTTCGTTGAGGTTTCCCCTGTACACAAACTCCATTTTCAGGATTGTCTCCACGGCGTCGTTTTTGGACAGCAGCTTGACCGCTCCGTTGAAATCACCTTTGAGATCGCCTGTGAAAATGGATTGCCTCAGGCGATTCTCCGTGACGCCACCCTGTTTGATGATGTTGTCGTATTCTACTTTGTTATTATTGAGAAAATAAACCAGGAGTAGTTCCTCGGTCGAGAAGGCATTTCTGGAGAGGTCCTGGGCACTTGATCCGGCCACATTCTCAATGACCTTCAGCGCGAAGGGGGGGCGGGAATACAAAAACAGCCAGACCTTGAGCCACAGCGATGCCTCCTGCATGTCCAGCGGAGAGTTGTCCATCAGGCGTTTTGAGAACATGAGCTCAAGGTCTTTCGCAGATTTCCAGGTAAGCGAGGATGCTAATTTGAAATTATTGGCATATTCCAGGTCGAGATCATC
>JAHJLU010000206.1 GCA_018821745.1 Myxococcota bacterium
CCACCGTCACCTCCACGGCTGTTCAGCGCATCGTCAACGGCGCCCTGAACAAAGCCCGGCAAGCGATCCTTGGGGGAGGGAAGAAATGAGTACCGCCACCGCCCGTCAGATCACCTTCGCCAACCTGGGCAGGGACAACCCGGTCTTTGTGCAGGTCCTGGGCATCTGTTCCACCCTGGCCGTCACCAACGTCCTGAAAAACACGCTGGTTATGAGCCTGGGACTCATCTTCACCCTGGCCCTCTCCAACCTCACGGTCTCACTCCTGCGGCGGTACATCCCCTCGCGGATCCGCATGATGGTCTCCACCCTCATTATTGCCTCCTATGTCATCCTGGTGGAGATCATCCTCAAGGCCTATGTGCCCGATATCGCGCGCCAGCTGGGGCCCTATGTGGGCCTCATCATCACCAACTGCATCATCATGGGACGCGCCGAGGCCTTCGCCCTCAACAACAAACCCGGCATCTCCCTCATCGACGGCATCACCTCGGGCATCGGCTACAGCTACGTGCTGCTAATCATCGCCTTCTTGCGCGAGCTCATGGGCTCGGGCACCATCTGGGGCATGGCGGTCCTGGGTGACTGGTGGGTGAAGTGGTCCATCATGGTCATGGCCCCCGGCGCCTTCTTTATGCTGGCGGTCTTTATCTGGGTGGTGAAGGGTCTCCTCATCCCCGAAGTGGAGGCGACCAAATGAACAGTTCCGCAGCCCACACCTTTGCCATCTTCTTTGCGGCCATCTTCACCTCCAACATCCTCCTCACCCTCTACCTAGGGATGTGCTCCTTTCTGGCGGTCTCCAAGCAGGTCAAGACCGCCTTCGGCCTGGGACTGGCTGTCATCTTTGTCATGGTCGCCACCTCGGCCCTCAACTGGCTGGTCTACTACTACCTGCTGGTCCCCTTCGACCTCCTCTACCTTAAATATATTGTTTTCATTATTGTTATCGCGGCCTTTGTGCAGATCGTCGAGATGATCATCGAGCGCCTCAGCGAGCGGCTCTACAATGCCCTGGGGATATTTCTCCCGCTCATCACCGTCAACTGCGCCATTCTGGGCGTCAGCCTCTTCATGGTCATACGAAAATACAACTTCGTGGCCTCCGTGGCCTACGGGACCGGCAGCGGCATCGGCTGGATGCTGGCCATCATCGCCATGGCGGGTATCCGCCAGACCATGGTCCGTTCACGCATCCCCAAAGGGCTCGAGGGTGCGGGCATCACCCTCATTATCGCCGGCATCATGTCCATGGCCTTCATGGGTTTCACGGGAATGATCCCCCTCAACTAGGAGATGGTGATGGATTTTTCCTTTTCCGAATTGATAATCAGCGTCCTCGTTGTCACGGGCATCGCTACTTTTCTGGCCATCCTCATTGTCATAGCCGACGCCACCATCGGTGACTTCGGCGAAAAAACCATCACCATCAACGACGACAAAAAGTATGTGGTGGAGGGAGGCCAGTCCCTCCTCAACGCCCTCAAGGAGCAGAGCATCTTCATCCCCTCGGCCTGCGGCGGCCGGGGCTCCTGCGGTTTGTGCAAGGTGACCGTGGAGGCCGGGGCGGGTGAGCTTCTCCCCACGGAGCTGCCCCTCCTCTCCCCCAAGGAGCAGTCCGGGAGCGTCCGCATCTCCTGCCAGCTCAAGGTGAAGTCTGACCTGGGCCTGCGCATCCCCGAGGAGCTGTTCAACATCAGGCAGTACCAGGCCACCGTGGCGAAGCTCGTGGACCTCACCAGCGACATCAAGGGGGTCCACCTGCAGCTCCCCGAGGCAATCCATTTCAAGCCCGGCCAGTTCGTCCAGCTCGAGGTCCCCGAGTACGAGCTCACGTCCGAACCCGTGTACCGGGCCTACTCCATCGCGTCGGTGCCGTCCAGCACCACCATGCTGGAGCTGCAGATCAAGCTGGTCCCCGGGGGCATCTGCACCACCTATGTGCACAAACACCTCAAGGAGGGCGACACCATCACCCTCAACGGCCCCTACGGCGACTTCTTCCTGCGGGACACCGAGGCCGAGATGATCTGCATGGCCGTGGGCTCGGGCATGGCGCCCATCAAGTCCATCATTGCCCACATGGCCGAGAACAACATCCAGCGCAA
>JAHJLU010000207.1 GCA_018821745.1 Myxococcota bacterium
CTGCAATACCGCTACTTCAGCACCATGAGGGCGTTAAAATCACTGAAAGATGCAGCCACGGTCTACGATCCCTCCTACTATGCAAAAAAACGGCTGGCTTTCCTGGATCTCGGTCTCACTATTGAGTCCAAAGATCTCAAGCCTGTGGCGGAAAAACCGGGCGACACCTCGGCCCCTGCCGACCTTCCTCCAGCAGTTCCCGCAAAGACTCCTCCCGCGGCCATGATTCCTGTAATGAACGCCGCACCGGTTGTCCCGACTCCCGATGCCATGCCTGCTCCCACGGTCAAAACCATGCCTGCTCCCGCAGCCATGGTAAAGCCAGCAGCCATGGTAAAACCAGCAGCCATGATCACACCCATGGCCGCAATGCCGGTTATGGCCGCAATGCCGGTTATGGCTGCGATGCCCAAATAGCAGGTCCATGAAACACACCCTCTCCCTACTCCTCACAGCGCTGCTTCTTCAGGGCTGCATCTCCGAGACCTCTCAGCGTATACGGCAGGGTGAAGCCGCGCCACGGGCTGTTCTGAGCCCCCTGTGGGAAAAACCGCTGTTCACGTACAGTCGTTTTTCACCCATCCCCGAACAGTTCGGATCACCTGTCTTCAGTAGAAGCGGACAAATCATCTACCTCGCTACCTCCAAAGGCGATGTGGTGGCGTTGTCCGATTCCGGCAGGGGCCTTTGGAAACGGTCCTTCAAGGACAGCTTTCAGACTGCTCCGGCGCTCTTTGAGCCCATAGACCTGCTGGTAATAGGATCCCTGGGTGGTTCCCTGTATGGCCTCTCTCCCAAAACGGGCAAGCAGCTCTGGAAGTTTCAGGGCTTTGGCTCCTTTATGGCCGGGTTTGCTTACAACAACGGGGTCATCTATGCCACCACCTCCAAAAATATGCTCTACGCCATCACCGCCGACACGGGGGACCTCCACTGGTCAAGACGCAACGAGACCCTGAGCGGCTTTACGGTGAAGGGCCACTCTGCCCCTGTAATAGATGGCAAATTGTTGTACATGGGACTCTCTGACGGTCGCCTGCAGGCGCTGGATATTACCCGACGGGGGACCCTCGTCTGGTCAAAGACCCTGGAGAACCCGGATAAGGAAAACTACATCGACTCTGATGCGGATCCTCTCATTGACGGCGACACCCTTTACACCGCTTCATATCGAAACGGGGTGGTCGCACTTGAGAAAGACTCGGGGGATCTTCTGTGGAAATTCCCAGCCTATGGTGTCACTTCCCTCTCTATTGTGCGTGACCATATCTACTTTGTCTCCCCCCGGGACGGGATCCACTGTCTCACCCTCTCGGGAAAACTGGTCTGGAAACAGCACGTGGACTATGGAACTCCCAAGAAACTGCTCATCAGGGGCCGCCGTATGTTCATCGCCTTCGATCTGGGCGGGCTTATCGCGATTGACCCGGTGACCGGCTTCTTTTTCCAGCGCTTTGACACGGGCGCTGGAATCTCCGGTAATCCCAGCATCCACGGGAATCGACTGGCGACCTTCGCCAATAACGGCAAACTCTATCTTTTCCAAATCAAGTGAGCGCCATGAGAATTGCGCTGCTGCTGACCATCCTCATATTTACCGGGTGCAAATCCCGACCCACCTCAACCGAACGCCGGGACTCTCCCTTCAAGAAAGCCTTCAAGTCTGAAGCGGGCTCATCAGAGTCATGCAAGACACCATTGGTCTGGTACAAAGACCAGGATCACGATGGGTGGGGTGACGCCACCAGCACCAAAACCTCCTGTGCCAAGCCCGAGGGGTATGTTTCCCAAAAGGGTGACTGTGACGACAACGACTACAGGGCCTTCCCGAACCAGAAATCTTACTTTTCCATCCCCCGCAAGAACGGGTCCTTTGACTTTGATTGTGACGGCAAACAGAGCGTGCGCCTCATCAACCGTGCCTACTGCAAAGAGAAAGAGAACGGCGGTGGCTGTGCGCTGGCTTCCGGGTGGGATATCAGTGCATCACGGAAAATTCCGGCTTGTGGCGTCCCCGAACAGTGGGCATGGAATGAATGCCGAGCGGAAATTATCGGCGAGACTACCGTGAGTGCATCCCCTCTTGAGATACTCAAAGCGATGAAACCGGTCAGAAAGGCCTATCACTGCTGGAAGGGGAAACTGACGTGGAAGAAGCGGCAGCTCTGCCGCTGATATTATTCTTCTTCAATGTAAAGGATGCGGGCACAGAAGGGGCACTCAACGATCTCTTTTGCATCGTACAGCGAGTTGAATTTTTGGGGCGGGATTCCCATGCTGCATCCGGTGCAACGCTCCTCAAGGGCAGGAACCAGGGGGGGGAAGCGGCGGGCGGCGAGAAAGTCGTATTTCCGAATAAGCGCCTTGTCAATTCCCGAAAAGAGTTCCTGCCGCTGACCCACAAGGAGGGCGTATTCCTCTTCGACGGTCTTCAGGCTGGCTTCTATTTCTGCTTCCCTCTTATGAACCATTTCCCAGAATGATTTGATCTGCTCCTGGCGGGAGGTGACGATTTTCTCGCGCTCTTCCACTACGCCCATGAGCTTGAGCACCTCTGTCTCGTGCTCTTTGGCACGTTTTTTATGGTATTCGAGCTCCTTCTGGAGATCAAAATAATCTTTCCCCGTGGTAACTTTATCCATATCACGAAGACGCTTCTGGATTTTTTCCTCGTCCTCGTTCAGCGCGTTCTCCTGTTCCTTGCGCCAGGTGTTCACCTCTCCCAGGGAGTCCAATTCCTTTTGGAGGATTTTTTCCAATTCCCCCACGTCGGTTTTCATGGATTCAATTTCCCGAGGTAGTGATACACGCTCTTTTTCGAGTTCTTTCACTCTGATGTCATGTTTCTGTAATACTAACAGGCGACTCAGTTGCTCCTTCAAAGATCAACCTCCCCTTTTTTATGATTGTGGATACCGATTGGATTTGCCGATGAAATGCAAAAAATATTGCTCAAGCTGCTTTTTCCAAGATCAGGATGGTTAGAAAGTAGTGGGCATACCTGGACTCGAACCAGGGACCGACCGGTTATGAGCCGGTGGCTCTAACCAACTGAGCTATATGCCCAAAGTCTCAGCTAGGATAATGGAATCCACATTTAATTCAAGCTGAAAGCACTCCGCGGGAAGAAAATGTTTTCCCACCCGGGCACAACATTTTATCTACCTGTAATAACAGGGGATGTGCTGCCCGAGTGGCTCTAATAGGTGAGCATTTTTTCCAGATCGGAAATTTCATCCCGGAGCCTGGCGGCCTCTTCAAACTCCAGTTTCCTGGCGTGTTCCCGCATTTTCTTTCTCATATCCAGCAGGAACAGCTCCATCTCTTTAACGGACCCCATGGGCGCGGTTGGAGTCTTCCTGGGGAGAGCCTTGGGCACCCTGCCGATAAGCAAAGTAATATCATTTACTTTTTTAATGATAGTCATGGGTGTAATGCCGAGCTTTCGGTTGTGCTCCTGCTGGATCGCCCGGCGCCGTCCAGTCTCTTTGATTACTTCGTCCATGGAGGGGGTAACCTTGTCGGCGTACATGATAACCCTGCCCTTTGCATTTCTGGAGGCTCGTCCACAGATCTGAAATAGTGAGCGGGCGGATCGCAGGAACCCTTCCACGTCGGCATCAAGAATGGCAACGAGGGTCACCTCCGGCAGATCAAGACCCTCACGGAGGAGATTGATTCCCACCAGCACATCGTATTCATTCTGGCGCAGATCCCTCAGCAGTTCCATTCGCTCCAGGGTGTCGATCTCGGAATGGAGGTAGCGCACCCGTACCCCGAGCTGGGCATAATATTCGGTGAGGTGCTCGGACATGCGCTTGGTGAGTGTCACCACCAGAATCTTTTCCCCGTTCCGGGTCCTGGCCGTAATCTCGTTGAGGAGGTCATCGAGCTGCCCTTGCGTCTGCCGGATCTCGATCTCGGGATCCAGGAGCCCCGTGGGACGCACAATCTGTTCGACGATAACGCCGCTGGTGGTCTCCACCTCATAGTCTCCCGGAGTGGCGCTCACATAAATAACCTGATTGATCCGCTCATTGAATTCGTGGAACTGCAGGGGCCGGTTATCCATCGCTGACGGGACCCGAAAACCAAACTCAACCAGGTTCTCCTTGCGGCTCCTGTCACCCTTGTACATGGCACGGACCTGGGGGAGCGTCTGATGGCTCTCGTCGATGAACAACAGGAAATCATCGGGGAAATAATCGATGAGCGTCGCGGGAGGTACTCCCCGCTGTCGGCCGTCGAAGAAACGGGAGTAGTTCTCGATGCCCCGGCAGTACCCCGTGGCTTCCAGCAGTTCCAGATCGGCCATGGTTCGCAGTTCCAGACGCTGTGCTTCCAAGAGTTTGTTTTGGGAGTTGAATTCTATGAGACGCTCACGGAGCTCATCCCGGATTTTGTCTATGGACTGCTCCAGATTGAGTCGGGGGACAACATAGTGGGTTGAGGGAAAAATGTGGACCTGCTCCAGGTTCGTTCCCGTCTCCCCCAGAAAGGGATCCACGGTTGAGATGGACTCGATTTCATCGCCGAACCACTCAATGCGGTAAGCCCACCTGTCCGCATCAGCCGGAAATACCTCAACAATATCGCCCCGAACGCGAAATGTTCCCCGATAGAAGTCGTAATCGTTGCGTTCGTACTGAATATTGACGAGGAGCCGCAGAAACTTGTCCCGGTCGATCTCCTGGCCCACAGAGCAGTCTATGGCCAGATCGCTGTAAAATTCCGGGGAGCCAATACCGAAGATACACGAGACACTGGCGACGATGATAACATCCCGGCGGGTGAGCAGGGCATTGGTCGCCGCGTGGCGGAGCCGATCTATCTCCTCATTGATCTGGGAATCTTTCTCGATGTAGGTGTCCGAAGCGGGGATATATGCCTCGGGCTGATAATAGTCGTAGTAGGAGACAAAATAGTGGACCGCATTATCGGGGAACAGGGACTTGAACTCTCCGTAGAGCTGGGCAGCGAGGGTCTTGTTGTGGGCAAGAATAAGCGTCGGCCGTCCCCATTTCTCAATGACGTTGGCCATGGTGTATGTCTTGCCCGAACCGGTAATTCCCAGAAGAATCTGGTGCTTGTCACCGGACCGAAGCCCACTGAGCAGCTCGTCAATGGCCTGGGGCTGATCGCCGGCAGGGTCATACTCCGTGGTGAGGGAGAAGGCACGTGGAACAGGGGTTCTACTTGGCACAATATTGCCTTGAATGCCTCTGGGAGGTGATGGTCTTCACCACCAGCCGCACCGCCGAGACCTTGGGGTCTGAAGCATGGGAGCGGAGAAAATCGTTGTAATACTGCAGCGCCTTGGTGCAGTTCAAGAGCTTGTGATATACCTCCGCCATCTGGACAAGCATCTCGCCGTGATGGCTCCCCGTGGGGAATTGACGGAGATAGAGCCCCGAGTAGATAATGACCTTGGCAAGCTCCTGGCCGGCTGCCAGCTTTCCCACAGCATAGGAAATCGCCTCCGCCAACAGGGCATGTCCCTTGTGCTTGAGGGCAAAGGTGCCCAGATATCCGTGGAGTAGCGTCCACTCTTTGGCATCAGCCAGCGCCTTGATAATGCGCAGCAGCCCCTCCGGCTTGTGTTTCATACTGAAGGCGACCAGGGCCGACAGGGAGTTTTCGAGATCGACCAGTTCCCGGGCGCGGGCCTTCAGAACAGCCGCGGTCTCATCGGCCTCACGCTTCAAACCCCCGTCGACAGTGCCCTTCAGCCCTGCCAGCGTCCTCTCCAGAGAAGCAAGACGGGTACGAAGGAGTGCCAAATCCGAGCGCACCTTGCGAATAAAGTCTGCCTGACTGGTCTGATATCGATCCCGCGCTTCCATAATGCGAACCAGCTCGCGTCTCGCCTTGCCCACTGCCTCTCCCAGTTGCTTCTCCTCCAGGCGACGCTGCTTCACCATTTCGCTCATGCGCCCCACCCTGGATTTCAGATCGGTGACCTCATCGCGGGTGACCACATAACTGCAGCCGCCACCGGAAAACAAGAAAAAGGAAAATACAATACCAATATATTTCATGGAGCACCTGTGCATGCCTGATTTTTTGGATCAACCCCGCAGAAAAGCGCCCGGATAGCCTTCACCCGTGCCTCCCACTCCCTGGTTGCCTCTTTGTGAGCCACAGCAAGACGGGTGATATGCCCGCCGGCGCCTCTCTTCACACCCTTGACATGGGAATCAAACCGTCCCAGATCGTCAAAAACCTGAACCACATCTTCCATCAGCGCGCGGGTTTTTCTTGCCAGGGCGTCAAAAAAGAGAATCCGCTCCGCGTTAATCGACTCGATCTCACGGAGCTGCAAAGTGAGGGCTTTTTGCCGAACTTTCGCTTTGGCGGCACTGTCCTCCAGCTCCTCTTCGAGGGCGGAGATCTCTTTCTCCACGGCATTGAGGGAAGCGGGAGACGCAATCACCCGGTAGCAACCACCCCAAAACAATGTCATGAGAAATATCAGGGACAGACCTGACCACTTTTCTTGAACCATACAAACACTACCTTTCGGTCATCCTTCCATGAATTCTCATCGGTCCCCTTGGCACACGTCTCGCCCAGGGGCTCCGTAGTCATCTCCATAGACTTCATGAGGCCCGGATCGATAATCGTGAGCTCGTCCACCACTGTCTTGATGCGCTGTGACGAGAGATCATCATTGAAAGTGGAGGGACCCCGGGGATCACACATCCCGACGAGGTGCATGGTCTTGCGTCCCTTTGATGCCGCCTTCTTCAGGCAGGCCACATTGAGCTTCAACTTCTGGATCATGTTGGGAGCCAACTGGGCACCCTTATATGCAAAATAGATTGGTTCAAGATCACAGGGAGGCTTGCAGCCATCACCGGAACACAAGGGAACCGGACCGGAATCCTTCACACAATAGCCGTTGAGACACTTCTGCCCCAGGGGGCAGTCTTTATCGGGACTGCACTGATTTCCCAATGGTTTACAGGCACCATTATCACAAAATGTGCCCTTCTTGCACTGGGAATCCTTATTGCACGGCCCACACGCCCCGTCCAGGCACACCTGCCCGTTTTTACAGGGCACGTTGGGACACTGATTCTTTTTCACAGACTTTACGCATTTCCCCTGCCGACAAACCTCCCCCGTGGGGCAGTTTGAGTCAAGGCGACATTTACAGGCGCTGTCCACGTATTTTTGACCGAGAGGGCACATACGCTTCTTCTTGCACCCGGAAAAGGAGCCGCCCATCAGCAGCGTAAACGTAATGAACAGAGCCATATTTTTGTATCGAGACATAGAGATACCTTTCCTGGTGTGGTGCCTTGTTACCAGCGACTGAGCCTTGTACGAGGCGCTTCCCACTTTCTGGTCGAGGGATACCTGGACCAGTGATTTCGTTTTGCACTCCCCGCGACCTTTTGGGTCTTTTTGCTTGATGACCCCGCCAGCAGATCTTTTTCGTTAATGGAGACCTTGAGCTGGTGCCTTGGCGAGGGACTGTCCACATGAAAGTGATCCCGATGGAGGGCATCGTAGGCGGGAGTGTAAACGGTTGCAAATAATTTGGGGCCCCGCAAGGCGCAAATGAATGCCCTGAGAGCTTTTCCCTTGGCGGTACGACACCCCTTGCCGCAGCCGCCGCACCGGGAATCCCAGCTTGACACCAGAGCGGCGTAGCCAAAGTTCCCGTCCAGTGCCGTAATGTCCATGGCGTCGCCGAAGGAGTGGCGACTCAATTTCTTCGTACCGTGGACCAGACTGTAACGCCAGGCGGAGGTCCAGTAGACGGAGGCAATCCCCACCCTTCTCAGGTAGGGCCCGGCCAGAATCAGATTCTCCACCATTTTGCAGTCAAGTATCCAGGGTGCAGTCTTGTTGTTCCATGCCCGACGATAATGGACCCCGCCCAATTTGGTGGAGAGCAATCGCACGGGGGTCTTCACCGCCTCCACATTTTTCAGCATCCTGAATTTCACGCCCACGGCACGCAGACGAGCCAGGCACTTGACATCCTGCCCCGGGGCCGGAGTATCTATCACCTTAACTTTTTTAAGCAGTTCCGGAGTCTTATTCCATGGCTCCTTCTTGGACCTCTTCTTCCGGTTCAATTTTTTATTTCCCCGAAGCCTTCCCCTCGCTGATTTCCCTTTTTTCATCATCCCCGACTTGTGCCGCTTTGCCGACAACACTGTGCCCGGCATGGCTACCATCCCAACAATCAACAGGACGGGAAGCAGGAGAGTAAATATCACTTTTAGTACCATAATCGTCAAACTTCCTGCGATGTCATTCTCTTTCGCATGGGCCAATGATGCCCGGGATGTATCCCCTTGTCACCGGGTGAACAGCCGGTACAAAAGAA
>JAHJLU010000208.1 GCA_018821745.1 Myxococcota bacterium
GTGGGATTCCCCTGGGCGTCATGGAGTTCGAGCCATGGAAACTCTTCGAGCCCGAGCGATTCCTTGTAGGTGCCGATGTAAAAAACCCCTTCTTCTTCCTCGTACTGGACGGCGAAACGAAATCCGGCCAGGTAGGCGCCCTGGAGGCCGCGGCTTCGAATGGAGAAGGGGATACCATGCACTAATTTGAAACTTTCGATCATGGTAGTGAACATCTCTATGGCCACATCCCTTCGGAGGAGTGGATCATTGCGCAGCAGCTCGAAGTCGGCGATCTGATCCATGAACTTGTACTCATCGACGCTTCCGTGGGTGACGATGCTGCTGGCGGCGAGCCACCAGCAGGTCTCCGTGTGCGGCAGCATCTTCTGGGATTCTTCCCGGATTTGTTCAACCGCCTGCGATGAGTAGGCAGCGTGGAGCGTGGAGATGAGCTTCTGTTTGTCCCGGGGAATAAGATCCAGGGCAGCGGCGATGCCCGCGTCAAAGCCGGCAGCCTTGGCGCCTTCTTGGGGAATCCTCTTGAGAAGGGTCCCCCTTCTGTCAATGATCTCTGGCCAGTTCCCGGTTTCCGCAATGCGCTCTACCGCAGCGTTGATGCGTTCAACAATGGTTTCGATGGTCAGCATGTTCTTTTCCTCAGAAGAATGATTTCCAATAGTAGGACACTTTCATGGGGGAGTCAATGAACTGAAGGGCTTTTCCGCGCCACTTACCGAAAGAGTTCCCCCATTTTTTTCCCCAGTATGGAGTTTGCAAGGAGCAGTGAGGTGCCCAAAAAGAGCATGGACCACACTCCCAGGGCACACGCCAGGGCGAGTCCGTCGTCCACACGGCCCAGGAGTGTGTAGATGGCTTTGGTAATGGGAAAGGAGTTGGTCTTGAGCGCGAGAATGAGGCTGTCCGACACCTCCAGCAGGGCGAAGGTAAAGGCCAGGATTCCGCCCGCGAGAAGGTTTGCGCCGATGAGGGGCAGGGTGATACGTCTGAGGGTTCTTGCGGGGGTGGCGCCCAGGTTGAGGGCCGCCTCCTCCAGGGATTCACTCACCTGGGAAAATCCGGCGTAGGCTGCCCTCAGAACATAGGGCAGGCGGCGGACGCTGTATGCGATGATCAGCAGCATGGCCGGATCCCGCCGCGGATCCAGGACTGTGTGATGGAAGGCCGCCACGTATCCGAAGGCCACAACAATGCCCGGGAGCGCGAGGGGGAGCATGGCCAGCATATCAAGGTACTTCGCTTCGGCGCGTTTTGAGCGGGTGACCAGCCACGCCAGAATGACCCCAAGAAACAGGTCCACTGCCGTGGCCACCGAGGCGTAGAAGATGGAGTTGGCCATGGAGGGGACGGTGAGTTCATGTGCCAGGGCCTCCCGGAAGTGGGCGGTGGTGTATGAGGCGGGCAGGGCGGTCATGAACCATCGGTCCGCCACAGAGGTGAGCAGCACCGAGAGGTGGGGCAGCACCGAGAGGAAGATGACCACCAGAAACAGGGAACGCGCGAAGAAGGCCTCGGTGCCTTTGAGAACCCGCTCCCGTGACTGGCTGAGATTCTTGGTGAGCATGGCCTGTCCCGTGCCGCCGAAGAGCCTCTTGCTCAGGAAATAGGTGGAGAGGGTCATGAGCAGCACCATGACCACCAGGGCGTATCCCTCGGGGTTTTCCCCCATGTCCGAGATGCGGTCGAAGATGAGCACGGGGATGACCTCCCGGTACTCGAACACCAGAGGGGTTCCCAGATCCGTCAGCGCCCATATGAAGACAATGGCGGAGCCGGCAAAAATTCCCGGCGCGGCCAGGGGCAGGGTTATCCGGCGAAGGACCGTGAACGGTGATGCCCCCATGTTTTTCCCCGCCTCCTCCAGCGAGGGATCAATGTTGGCCAGGGAGGAGACCACGTTGAGATACATGATGGGAAACAGATGGAGAGTCTGCAGGATAAGGACGCCCCAGAACTTGTTGTTTCCCAGCCAGTCAATGGGAGAGTCCATGACCCCCGCGTTCATGAGGGCCATGTTGAGGGTGCCGAATCGTGCCAGGAGTCGCCTCATGCCAATGGCTCCCACAAAGGGTGGCAAAACCAGGGGGAGTAAAAGGAGCCCGGCCAGCAGGACCTTTCCCCGAAAGGAGGTGCGCACCGTGAGCCACGCGAGGGGGAGGGTGATGAGGAAGGTGGCCAGTGTGGTGAGCAGCGCCAGTACCAGGGAGTTGATGATGCCGGTCCTTGTGGTGGGGTTTCGGAAGATGGCGAAGAAGAAATCCAGGGTGAAGCCCTGGCGGGTGAAGAAACCCTCCCGGAGCACGTGTATAAGCGGGAAAAAGAGAAAGAGCGCCAGAAAAGAGACCACAAAATCCGAGAAGAACTGCGTAAAGCTCAGTTCTCGCACCAGCCCCGCTCCCATGAACAGGCCAGTGGCCACAAAACGGCCCCACAGAGGCATTCCCGGCAGGACCATGAGAACCACGGCCGCGGTCCGAAAGAGGAA